>CAZAOG010000021.1:0-11685 GCA_964486645.1 uncultured Ignavibacteriaceae bacterium
CCGTAAGAATGGCGATATTATCATTACTCAGTAAAAACTAAAATTTAATATGAAAATTATCTTTAAAAACGTAGACATATTGAATCCCGAACAAAACTTAGACTGCAAGAAAATTGATTTGGAAATTACGGATGGGATTATAACCGCAGTCGAGAAAAACATTCAAGCAAATGGTAAAGATTTAAAAACATATAATCTTGAAGGAATTGTTGTTGCACCCGGCTTCTTTGATATGCACGTTCATTTACGTGAACCGGGAAGAGAAGATAAAGAAACGGTTGCAAGCGGCTGCAGAAGTGCTGCCAGAGGAGGATTTACCGGAATCGGCTGTATGCCGAATACAACCCCGACCATTGATTCTGCCGAAGTGATTACTTCAATAAAACAAAAATCTGCCAATGAATTGACATCGGTTTTTGTGATTGCCGCCGCAACTAAAAACAGAGAAGGTAAAATGCTCTCTTCAATTTCCGAATTAGTGGAAAATGGTTCCGTGGCTTTTTCCGATGACGGGGCGGCAATTAAATCCGCTGCTATTTTAAGAAGGGTAATGGAATATTCTAAAATGTTCGATGTCCCTGTAATCGAACATTGCGAAGATGAATCTCTGTCCGGCGGAGCAGTAAATGAAGGGGTTATATCCACACAGCTCGGACTAAAACCTGCACCTTCAATTGCGGAATATCTTATAATTATGAGAGATATTCTTATGGCGGAATATACCGGAAGCAAAGTTCATATAGCACATATCAGCACAAAGAAAGGTGTGCAAATGGTTAGGGATGCAAAAAAAACGGGAATTAATGTAACCGCTGAAGTTGCTCCTCACCATTTTACATTGGATGAAACTAAATTGTTAACGTATGACACTAATTTTAAAATGAATCCACCTTTAAGGGGTAAAGAAGATGTAGCTGAAATTATAAAAGGATTACAGGACGGAACAATTGATTGTATTGCCAGTGACCACGCACCTCACACGATCGAAGAAAAAAATCTGCCGTTTGACCAGGCGCCGAATGGTATAATTGGTTTGGAAACGGAAGTCGGGTTAACACTAAATGAACTGTACCATAAACAAGTATTGTCTCTAAGCCAAATAATAGAAAAACTATCCATTAATCCGCGTACTATTCTTAAAATACCCCGGCCGTTGATAAAGGTAGGCGAACCGGCAAATTTAACTTTACTTGATATTAATAAATCTTGGATAGTTAACATTTCGGAGTTTTTCAGCAAATCAACAAATTCTCCTTTCCGGGGAATTGAACTTAAAGGCAATTCTATCGGAGTTATAAATAATAAAAAAATGTTTATTGAAAATACTTTCTTTAATATTTAGTTTAATATTTTAATCTCTACATAGAACTGTCCACTTTTATATACAGCGTTTATTTAATAACCGCTTAAAATCTAACTAAATGTAAAAAAATTTCTGGCATTCATTTTGGATATGTTATGTAAAAAACTAACGAGGCAGCAAAAATGAAAGCTAAAACCAAAATTTTATTTTTAATATTATCAACTCTAATTTTATCTTCTTGCGGAGTTAATGATCCTTTAAGTTTTTTAGATACACAACCGCCTTCTCCGCCAACGGGAATTGTTGTAATTAACGGAGATAATAGAGTTGACCTTTCATGGGCGCAAAATACCGAAGATGATGTAGCCGGTTATAACATTTACACCAGTTCTTCTTATGACGGGAGATACGTTCTAATCGGTTCAACCGATAAAAACTACTTTGTTGATTTGGATGTCACGAACGGGAATACTTATTATTATGCAGTTACTGCTTATGATTTTAACGGAAACGAAAGTGACTTAAGTTATGATGTAATTTACACAACCCCGCGCCCGGAAGGATTCAACCAATCTATATTTGATTATAGAAATTTTCCGGATAACAGCGGTTATACTTTTACCAGCTATTCGGTTACTGCTTATGACGACAGCACAACCGATTTCTTTTTTGAAAATTACAACGGTACCTTTTATCTTGATGTGTGGGATGATACGGATATTCAAGATATGGGAACCACTATTGATATTTACGATGTTGCCGAAGCTCCTATTAATGGCTGGTCTTCTACTAAAGACGAAATTGCAAAAGTTGGACACACTTATGTAATTTGGACTTGGGATAATCACTTTGCCAAGGTAAGAATTAATTCTATAACTAACGACAGAATTACTTTCGATTGGGCATTCCAATTGGTAGAAGGAAATAGATTATTAAAACCCAAACCTGCTAACAAGAAAAGAAACCCGTTGAAAAGAAATAGAATACGTAAATAAATTTTCAAAAAATAATTTTATTTGGTTACTTTAATAAAGTAACGGTTAAGGAACCGACGTCTGAATAATTACTAAAGAAAACGGTTTCAATAATATAAGGAAAAATGACTGTTGTAGTAATTTGATTTTTAAGGTTCAATTTTAAGTGTATTTTTAAGTGTAATTAATATAGATAAACTCTTTAAGATTGATTAAATTACTATCAATGATTGTCATGAAATACTTTAATTTATCAATATTACTCCTCTTTTTTATTTCATCCAATGTGGTGATAGCCTTCGGTCAATCAAAGTCCAATCCTCCTAATAGAAATAATGAAGGCAAAATTGCACCGAGAATAAATATTTTAAGTCGCGTTCAAAAACTTCAACTAAGACAAAATTCAATTGACGAGTTTAAAAACATTGAAAGAGCAATTGTTCAGGGAGATATTTCGCAGCTTACAAGCTATTTTAATTCTAGAACTTATCTTAATCTTGCTAACGGAGTAAGCGGATATTACAGTAATAATCAAGTTTACTATGTGCTGAAAAAATATTTTAAAAAGCATAAGGTGAAAGCTTTTAAATTTAATAAAATATTCACTGATGCCAATACGCCTTATGCCGTGGGTTCTTATGATTACAACACCGGCAGCGGAAGAAAATCACTCAGAGTTTATGTGTCTCTTAAAAAAGTAAAAAATGAATGGAAGATATTACAGATTACACTTAATTAATGAATAATTATATCATTAAAAAAATAAAGAGTGAGAGGAAATATTTATACGCAGTTTTTCTGTTTGTAATTCTTTTCTTCTTATCCGGTTTTATTACCCCCATAATTCTAAAAAACATTTCTAACAACTGGAACATAAGCGTATCGAATAGAATATCGGAGATTGAAAATTCGGTAAGAAATATTTTTAACCAAAAAGAGAGAAGCCTTTTTTACGTAGGTCAGCAAATTAAAAAAGATTTAATTGAAACTTTAAGTCCGCACAATAGAACGTATGCTAAATTAATTAAACTTATAAATAGCACTTATTATGATAATTATTCCATAGAAATTTTAGCGCCTAACGGTAAATTAATTGCTTGGAATAAAAGCATTGCAGTTCCGCCCGAAAATATTTTACCGTTAGCTTATCCTGCAGGTCACTTGCATTTTTATGATTCCGATTTAATAACTTATTTATCAGAAACCGATACAATTATTGTAGAAAATGAACAGTTCTATTTTACCGTCTCATTACCTATTGAGAAAAAATACAAACTCAACACACAATTTTATTTACCCTTAAGTTTTTCAGGTGAGTTAACCTCTAAGTTCGGTGTTAAATTCAAAATATTTTATTCTCCTTTTGCAGAGAAAGAAAACAACAACAGAATTTACCAATTTGTGCTGCTGAATAATAACGACGAAAAAATAGCATTGGTTACATTTGATATTCCCCTGCTCGAAAATGAGCTTGGTAAAATAAGTTTATACTCGTCACAGATTCAGTCGATACTGCTGATATTTGCCTTCCTGCTTCTTATTCCGGCTTTCAAAAATGAATACAAAGGCTTGAAGTACAATAGTGTTAAAATTATTATTTTGTCAGCTTATCTGTTCTTGTTTCGTTTATTACTTTTTAGCACAAAAGATCTATTTGATTACTTTATACCTGATTTAACCAATCCGTCTTATTTCTCTTCTAAATTTGCGCTTGGATTTGTAAAATCTCCAATTGATTTTTTTCTATCATCTTTGTTTGTTCTAATAATCAGCTTTAAGATTTATCAATTCGGTAAATCATTTTTATTAAGGAAAGACAGAAATAAAAATTGGAAATATTTTCACTTTGCATCTTTACCTTTTCTTTTAATCTTCTTCTTTTATTTATTAAGAGGTTTAAATGCTTCCGTAAAAAGTGTGATATTCGATTCGACACTAAGGTATTTTAAAGAACCCGACCTTATCCCAAATCTCCCCAATTTGTTGATGAATCTAAATGTTCTTTTATTAGCCGTATCAATTTTACTAATTTTAATTGTCGTTATTCTTGTATTTTTATCCGTTTATAAAACGACTTCCAACAAAAATTTTTACATTTTTTCCTTCTTTGTTTTTCTTGTTTTTCAATTGGGCGGATATCTTTTCGTAGAGTTACATCCGCAGCCTTTAATCACACAATTTTTAACTGCCGTAATAATTACATTGTTGTTCTTCGTTTCCATTAGAATCTATCATACAAATCCGAGATCAATTTATAATTATTTTTACATTGCCATTACGGCTTCTATTATTGTAGTTGCATTGATGAACTACTTTAATTTAGATCTGGAAAAAGAATCACTGAAAACAACTGCGCTTGAGATCAATAGATCTAACAACAACTTATTGGAATTTTTTGTAAATGAATTACTAATTGATGCTGCCAATAACGGCGAAGTTAAAAGTTCTTTTTTAATACAGAATGTAAATTATAATGCGCTGGCATTTAAAATTTGGAGCGGTTCGTCACTGCAAAAAGAATCCCTGCCTTCATCTGTTATAATATTTGACGGAAATAAAGAACCTGTGGGAAAATTTGATCTCGGTTTGGGTGAGAATGCAAGATTGGATAATGATTACTTAAAAGAAGATATTGATAATCCTGAAATATTTGAAATTATTAATTCCGATGTACCTTCGTCATCAATTATAACAGGTTACGTACCTATTAAGTTGAACAACATAACAGTTGGATTTGTATCCGCGTCGGTTAAATTTAGTTTGGAAAATTTAGGGCTGCAAACCGTTCCGAATTTTTTAGCTTCGAATCTTAATATTGTAAATTCTGTGATAAACTTAAATCAACTCAAAATATTCACTTTCGAAAATTCAAAAGTTACACAAATTTTTAGCGATCTTTATCCTTCATTAGATCAAGTTAAACCCATTATTAACGCTGAATTTTCTAATTTGAACGAAGCCTGGATTTATCTTACCTTAAACAACGAAAGGTATTTAACGTATGTATTAAAAACTCAAACCGATGACGTGGATAAAATTATTTCGGTTTCGGTTTTGGAAAAAAGTCTGACATGGAATCTGTACAACTTTTTCAAATTATTTATTGTACAAAGTATTTTTACGCTGATTTTTCTTCTTATTTTATTTATTTGGAATGTAAAAAAGACTACTTTTACTTTTAGAACTCAACTATTCCTTGCCTTTTTAATTATTTCTATAATTCCGGTTGTGTTGTTGGCGGTTTACAACAGAAATGTAGTTGAACAGAAATCAATTACTGCAATTTCGCAGGGGTTGAACGAACGCTCACAATATGTTGAAGCTCATATCCGTTCTCAAATTGGAAAACATCCCCAAAGAGAATTAAATGTAATCTTTAATAATGCCGCCAAAGAACTCGGCATTTCTTTTTCGGTTTTTAAAGGAAGTGATCAAATATTCAGCTCAAAAAAGCAGTATTATGATACAAAAATATTTGGTACTAAAATTGATCCTATTGCTTATTACTTTATAAATTATTTAAACTACAGAAAATATTTTGACGAAGACCGCTTAGACAAATTTGTTTATCAAACTTTGTATAAAAAGATTACTTTAAGAGATCAAAATTTTATTATTAGTGTAAACAATGCTTTTAATAAAATCGTTGTCTCTTTCTCGGTAATTGATGCCGATGTATTCCTTTTCGGTATGTACTCTTTTGCTGTTATTCTTATAATAATTTTCAGCACAATTATTTCCAACAGAATTTCTTCGCCTATACGTAAACTAACCGTGGCGGCAAAGTCAATCGGGCAGGGCGACTTTGATATTCATATCGATGCTAACGAAAAAGGGGTAATGAAAGAACTGATTGAAGGCTTCAATACCATGGCGACTGAAATTCAAAAAAACCAGGTAGAAATGGCTGAATTGGAACGCGAAAACGCTTGGAAAGAAATGGCAAGACAGGTAGCTCACGAGATTAAAAATCCTCTAACACCAATGAAGTTAGCGGTTCAACAGCTATTAATTACATATGAGGATAAAAAGAAAAATTTTGCTTCAACACTTCGGAAATTATCGGAGACTATCTTAAGTCAAATAGAAAACTTAAATTTAATTGCGACAGAGTTTTCCAACTTTGCAAGAATGCCGCTGTCAAAAATAGAAAAGATAGACCTTGTTGAAGAAATAAGAAAATCTTGCAATTTATTTTTAAATGAAAAAATAAAGATTGAATTTATTTCTGAATTAGACAAAGCAGAAAAGGATGCGGACGGAAGTCAATTAAAACGTATGTTTATAAATTTTATAAGAAATTCAATTCAGGCGGATAGTACAAAAATTAAGATAAGTATTTCTCAATCACGCAAAGATTATAAAATTGTTATTGAAGATAACGGCAAAGGAATTTCTGAAAATGATAAAGAAAAGGTTTTTAATTATAACTTTACTACTAAAGAAAAAGGAATGGGTTTGGGGTTGTATCTGGCCAAAAGATATGTAGAAAGTTTAGAAGGAAAAATTTCTTTGATAAAATCATCAAAAAATGGAACAAAATTTAAAATTTTAATACCTTTGGATAAAAAGAGTAAACCATAAAAATGTTATCGTTAACACCTCACCAGCTAAAAGCTTTAGAATATAAACACCATATATCACTAACCGCAAATGCGGGCTCGGGCAAGACCTTTGTTTTATCCAAAAGATATTTACAAATAATAGAAAACGAAAATATTTCTTTACGTGAAATAGCCGCTATTACTTTTACGGACAAAGCTGCAGGCGAACTATATAAAAGAATTGCAGATGAAGTTGAAAAGAAATTAAAAAATGATTTACCTCAATCAGAATTTACAAAATGGAATAATATTAGAAGAGAGGTTGTTTCGGCACATATTTCCACAATTCATTCTTTTTGCGTAGACATACTAAAACATTTTCCCGTTGAAGCAAATATTGATGCTAACTTTACACCGATTGACCAAATTACTGCTAACGAATTAATAGAATTGGCTATTGAAGATGAGATAAAAAAGATATTTCAGAATGAGGAAAAGAATCACAAAATAAAAAAAATAATAAGAATTTTAGGTTCCAAAAATTCTTTGAGTGAAGTAATTTCCAATCTCATAAGTCAAAGACAAAAAATATCAATTATTAAAAAAAATATTTATAATGGTAATTTAGAAGATATAGCCAATTATTATTCCAAACTATACGATGAATACTTACATAAAATATTTAACGAAGATATACGGAAAACCTCGGAAATAATTACTCTTATTAATAATGAAGTTCTAAAAAATAAAAGTGACAATAAATTTGCCGTAGAAATTAAAAATCATCTATCAAAAATTAATAAGCAGAATAAAATAAAAGAAAATCTGCTTTGTTTAAAAAACATAAAAACTCATCTGCTAACAGGCAATAATACTGTCCGCAAACAAGGATATCTGAAACACGTTCCTCCTTCTCAGTTTATAAATGAAATAAAAGTATTAGAGGAGTTCTTTAATAAACTTAAAAACTTGGAACTTGAAATAGACGAAGAAGAAATCAACATAAAATCAGCAGAGTTTTCGCTGATTTTACTGGACATTTTTACTTTATGTCTCAACAATTACGAACGCCGAAAAACTGAAATGGGTTATTTGGACTACAATGATATTCTTCTCTTTGCAAAGAAAATAATTTCAAATCCAAATGTTGTTTCCGAACTTTCGAAGAAATTCAAATACATAATGATTGACGAATACCAGGACACCGATGAGCTTCAGTATAATATTTTCTTACCGATTTTAGACTATTTGAAAAAAGGTAATCTGTTTATCGTCGGGGATGAAAAGCAAAGTATTTACAGTTTTAGAGACGCGGATTTAAATATTTTTAACAAAACCAAAAATGATATAAAAAAATTGGAAGGCAGTGATTCTCTTCTTTCTTTACCGGATAGTTTTCGAATGTCTCCGGTAATATCTGCCTTCACAAATTATCTTTTTCAAAATTTATTTTCCGATCCCGATTCTTTATTTAACGAAGTGGAATATTCAGAACTTGTCTGCGCACGTAACGATGATACGGAAGGAAAGATAGAGATATTATTAGCCGCGGACGATGATGATGCAGATAATAAAATTTCGGAACCGGAGTTAGTGGCAAAAAGGATCTTAAAATTAGTCAATGAAGATAAATGGAAAACCTGCGAACAAAGAGAAGATAGGAATATTCAGTGGCAGGATATTGCAATACTCTGCCGCAGAAGAAATACATTTAAAGATTTGGAAACGGTATTTGTTAAATACGGGATTCCTTATACAATTGTAGGAGGACAGGGTTTTTATCAAAGGCAGCCCATTTATGACGTTTACAATTACTTCTCGTTTTTGTTGGATACTAAAAATGATACGGCTTTGATAGGAATTTTGAGGTCGCCTTTTTTTAATTTATCCGACGGTAAATTATTCGAAATATCTTTGAAGTCCGGCGGCAGTTTCTGGCAAAAATTAAATAACTATACAATTGCAAATCCCAAATATAAAAACATAACGGAAATATTAAGCTCGAATATTAATTTAGCTCGGAGTTCCGGCATATCAATTATTTTAAGAAAAATATTAAACGAATCTCCGTTCATCTCAACACTGGCTTCAAGAATAAACGGCAGTCAAGAGATTGCAAACATTAAAAAATTAATTTCCATAACAAACAATTATTCTCAAAATCCGTTTGTTACTTTGTATGATTATGTGGAATATTTAAAGACGGGGATTGAAAAAACAAGCGATGAATCACAAAGCAATTTAAGCTTGGATTCTTCGGCAGTAAAAATAATGACACTGCATCAATCGAAGGGTTTAGAATTTCCTTGCGTGTTTTTGTATAAATGCGGTGAACAGAATAAAAGCAAACCCAAAAGAATAATTATTGACAAAGATTTCGGTATTTTGTCCAAACAACCCTCCGACGCGGGATATTTTGAAGACTTTATCGAACCTCCTTTGATGAGCATCAGTAAAATTATTTCGGAAAAAAAAGAAACGGCAGAGTTGAAACGTTTACTTTATGTAGGAATAACCCGCGCAAAAGATTATTTATTTATCACTTCCGATTTGCAGGACAATTATAAACCAAAATCCTTTATGGGCTTGCTTTCATCAGCCCTAAAAATTGGCGGAGAAAATAATTCGATAAATATTTCTACAAAATTAAAATATTTACTAACAGAGAATAATACTTACCGCAACAGTGAAGAGAAAATAGAATTTAACATACCGATTGTTAATTTTCTTGAATCGTCGTCGGCTAATAATAATGAAACTAAAAAGACGAATAATATTGAAAACAAAAATGTAAATTTGAATGAAATAATTGATATTCCCTCGGGTGAAATTATATCGGCAACAAAAGTGGCTGTGTACACACAGTGTCCGTTAAAATATAAATTCACTTACGATCTCGGCTTGACGAAACTATATGAGAAATTTAAAAATTACGACAAACCGAAACCCGAAGACAATTATGAATTTAATTTGTCGGAAGTTAATGAAGAAGAAGATACAACCGTAAATGAAGTTTTAACCTTTAGCAGTTATCCCGCTGAATTAAAGGGCAAGCTTATTCATATTATTCTACAGAAAGAAATTAAATCCGAAGATTTTGATGTTTATCTGAACACAGCTTTAGATGAAACGAATTATCAAAATGAAATTAGCGATAAGGTAAAAACAAATTTAAAAGAAGATATAAAAAACGATCTGAATTTATTTTATCAATCGGATATTTACAGTGAAATAAATTCATATAAAAATTATAAAAATGAATTTGAAGTATATCTAAAAGAAAATGATTATTATTTATACGGAATTATTGATAAAATAATTTTTGAAAAGAATAAAATTACCATTGTTGATTATAAAACGGATAATATTCAGAAGGAGCAAATCCAAAACAGGATTAAAAATTATTTACCGCAATTGGATTTTTATGCTTATATAATAATGCAGCTTTATAGTAACATAATGCAGATAGATATAAAATTGATTTTTATAAAACATCCGGCTGATGTTTATTCCAAATCCATTACAAAAGAAGAACTTATTGAATTCGGTAAATACTTAAAAGAAGCTGTCAATAATATGAGAATTAATAATTACAAAAAAAACCTAAACCATTGTTCCAAATGTTTGTTTACGGATTCCAATAACAACTGTATTAAAAAATAAATGAGTCCGCTAAAGAAACTAATGAAAACCGTTAAAACGGTTCAAGCTTTTATTTTGGTTTTATTAATCCCGCGACTTAAGTCATGGATTAGCAATAGCTTAACAATTATTTTAACGGTTTTAACGGTTTATAATTATATAACTTACTTATAAACAGAACCATTAATTGAGCAAAAATAATCACATAAAACGGAATTCCTTTTTCAGCATTTCTTTTCTGTTTGTTCTTTTATTTTACGGCTGTTCCGGTAGTAAAAACGTTTATTACGAAATACCGAAAGAATTTAGAAATCCCCAAAAGAAAATTGAATTTATACAAAAGTATGCACCTTATCTAAAAAACAAAAGAATATTTATCGATCCCGGACACGGCGGTGAAGACAAGCGGAATATCGGATTTGAAGGCGATGCAATTGAAGCCGATGTAAATTTAAAAGTTGCTTTGGCTCTAACAACTTTTTTAAGGCAGGCGGGTGCGGTTGTTTTTCTTTCAAGAGATAAGGATACAACAATAGCTCTGCAAGACCGTTCAAGGCTGGCCGACAGCCTGAATGCGGATATATTTATCAGTATTCATCACAACGCTCCGGGCAGTGCCGGTGACATTTGGACAAATTACACGTCAACTTATTATCACGCAAAACCCAAATATTACGAATACAATCCCGTCAACCATGATTTGGCAAAATACATACAAAGAGATTTAGCCTATGCTATGCGTAATTCAGGCGGACCATATTCTTTTGACGGTACATATTCCGATTATATAATTTACCCGGGTGACGGCTTTTCCGTTTTACGAAATTCAAAAATGCCTGCTGTTTTAATTGAAGGCGGTTTTACCACTCATCATTTTGAATCGCAGAGATTGACAATTCCTTTATTTAATAGAATTGAAGCCTGGGGAATATTTAAAGGGCTCAGCAGATTTTTCAAAGCGGGAATGCCGATTATAAAACCTGCAGCCGATATCGATTCGATTAATATTAATAATAGAGAGATAAGTTTTGTAATTGAAGATTCAACGGATATTAACCCGAATTCTATAGTAATAAAATTTGATTCTGTTAAATTCAATGATTATTCTTTCAGTACGAAAAATAATTTATTGAAAATTGATCTGTCAAATATTGCCGAGGGTAAGCATATCTTAAAAATCGTTGTAAAAAATACAAACGGAATTCATTCTTTTCCGTTTGAA
>CAZAOG010000021.1:11785-27125 GCA_964486645.1 uncultured Ignavibacteriaceae bacterium
TATCTTAAAAATCGTTGTAAAAAATACAAACGGAATTCATTCTTTTCCGTTTGAAAAAGAGATTTATTTTATCAAAAGCAAAAACATTCGCGGTGAGGATTGATGCTTAATTACGTGTGGATAGGCTTATTATTTTTAGGAATCGGTGCGGCGGTAACAACTGATTTGATGGACATAAGTCAAAATAAATACCATAATAATGAACCGATCGGCATCTCCGTTCAAGAAAACCAAAATGTAATAAAAGATAATCCCAAAACCGTAAAAGCCAATCTTACAATAAACAAAAATCTTTTTAATAAAATGTTCGCTGACAGCATTGCTGCAGATATTACATTTAATTCGGTATTGACTTTTGAAAAAGACAGCAGCGAAGCAAAAGCAGTTTTATTTGTAAATAGTAATATGCCCAAAGTTTTGCGCTCAATTGCAAAAGCTTCGGGAAAGGATAACGATATAACCGCAACTCTTTACTTTAAAAACAATTTTGCCGAAATCGTTTTTGAAAAAGTATCGTTTACAAAATTAAAGAACGTTACAAACGCGGCACTTGAGTATGCAGGTATTGCGGTAAATATTGCTTTGGGACTAATCGGCATTATGGCTTTGTGGATTGGTATACTAAGAGTAGCCGAAGATGCGGGATTGATAAAATCAATTGCCAAGGCGGTTAAACCCCTTACAAAATGGTTGTTCCCGAATGTGCCCGTCGACCATCCGGCAATGGGTTCGATGATTATGAACATTTCCGCTAATATGCTCGGACTGGGTAATGCCGCAACTCCGTTCGGACTAAAAGCAATGGAAGAGCTCGAAGAATTGAACCCGGAAAAAGGAACAGCCACAAATGCTATGTGTACTTTTTTGGCAATTAATACGGCGGGCATTACGTTGATTCCCGCGGCAGCCATTGCAGTTAGAGCAACGGCGGGCAGTTCCGATCCCGCCATAATAATAGGAACTTCGTTGTTTGCATCTTCTTTTGCCACATTAGCCGGTATATTTTCTGCTAAAATGTTTGAAAAATTTCCGCTCAAAAAGGGTGAATTTAAAAACTGGATAAAACAAAATTCAAAGTTTTTTTCCTATACCGGTTTATTGTTAGCAGTTATTTTAATATTTGTACTAACCGATTTGGGAAAGACATTCTCTTCCATATTCTCTTTTATAAATGTTTCTATGTTTAAGGAAGTGATACAATTATTTTCTGCACTTGCAATACCGCTTGTAATCGTAGTTTTTTTAGGATACGGGCTAATAAAAAAAGTTAAAGTTTACGAAGAGTTTGTCGAGGGCGCAAAAGAAGGATTTAAAATTGCCGTTAAAATAATACCCTATTTGGTCGCAATGCTTGTTGCTATCGGAATATTCCGTGCAGGGGGTGCAATGGATTGGCTGAAATTTATAATTCATCCCGTTACCGATTTTATAGGTATGCCCGTGGATGCGGTGCCGATGGCGCTGATGCGTCCGCTTTCGGGAAGCGGTTCTTTGGGGATTATGTCGGAAGTAATTTCGGTGCACGGGCCCGATTCTTTCATCGGTGTTTTGGTCTCTACGTTCTACGGAAGTACTGAAACTACTTTTTATGTTTTGGCACTGTATTTTGGTGCGGTTAATATTAAAAAGACAAGACACGCACTGCCCGCCGGACTAATAGCCGACGCAACCGGAATTTTGGCTGCTGTGTTTATAGTGAAGCTTATTTTCGGGTAACGGTCTTGCTATGAACAGTCCCGAGTCTTTTTTCAGGATTGTTTATAGCTTTTGTTAGGCAATCGTTTTTTTTTATTTCTTATACTTATTCTTTTATTAAAAATTACATGTTATTTATCTGATTAATTGTTTTTTGAATTTTATCATCATACTCATGTTTATTGGGAGATTCGACCTTCGTGATAATTATCATTAATTTTATTTATAAAATTTAAAATGGATATTTTCCGCCTCCTTTGAAAAAAAATAGTTCGAAAGAATAAAAAATTTTGGCACTTTCTTGACACACAGAATAAGCAAATATATTTTTATTTTAATATACTAAGATTTCAAAAAAATAATTTCACAGGATTTACACTTACGCTTTTTTTGGTCAAGTTCGCTCAAGCCATATTTTATATCAGGTTTTTGGAAAATATCCAAGCCTCTACCTGGTTTTATTCGCCAACCGTTATCCGCCTCAATGACTCTGTCGTGGATTTGATCGTCAAAATGAAACTCAAATTTTATCCCGTATCTAACCAAATCATTTTGTAAATCAGTAAACTTATTTTTCTGCACTTCTCTATTAAATTGATCTTGAGAAGCTGTTATTAAATCAACTTCAATGTAACCTTCGTCAGGTGAAATAACATTTAGAAAGGCGATTAAATTTTTTATTTGATAATCATATCTTATGTAAGGATCTACGATTTTAACTTTTTTGGCGTTTACTAGATACTGTTTAAATAAAGATTCATAGGAATGTCCCGTTTCTCCTTCAGAAATTTTAATGGTTTTTTCAAGCAATAAATCGTCTTCGATTTTTACGTTTTCAATAACTTCTTCACTCTCATTGTTTTCGTTGACAAATGAGATATCAGCAATGTTGTTGGGATCATAATAAACCGGCAAGTTATGCTGCATTTGAAATTTATCGGGGAATTTTGATTTAATAGTTACAGGTTGATATTCGCGGTCCATTTTACACAGTTCATCTTGAACGCGTTGTCTTAATTCAATAGCGGGATTAACACAATAGTTATAAAAATCTTTTTCACTTGGCGATTTATCGGGGAATAAAAGTTTGAGAAGTGCCGCAGCGCCAGCTTCAATAGCTTTAGAATCGCGCATATCATCGCAGTTATATAACTCCAAGTTTGATTTCACATAATCTTTATATGAGATATCATTTCTAAAGATATGAAGCAATTCTCCAAATATATCTCCTTTAAGTCCGAGAAATTTTGAAGGCGTTTCTTTGGTTATTCTTGGTAATTCCCAGCCAGGTAAGAGACCGGAAAATCTATCGACAAAAGCAGTTTCGGTCAGAAAGTTTGGGAAATTTCTAAATAGGCCAATATCATTATTAACAGGATTTCTATTCTCGTCAATATCGATATTAGCGAGCAAAATTATTCCGGCTTCGGCATTTATAACACCGGAGGCGCCTCGTCCGAATTTTCCGGATTCAAGATAAGATTTTAGCAAAGCTGTAAGTTCTCCGGAAGAATCCGTTTTTACTTTTTGAGCTTCGTCAATAACAACACAATCGTAGCGAGTTATTAAACCTGGAGTTTTCCGCGCATCGTTATAAAACAAAACGGCTGGGGAGATTGAGCCTGATCTAACAGCAACATATCTGGACATATTGTCATAAACAAAAGATTTACCGGTGCCCTTCGGGGCTAATTCTACTAAATTATAACGAGGTTCAACCATAGGAATTAAGCGGGAAATTAACCATATTTTTTGCCGAGGATCATATAAATCAGGATTGAAGCCCATAGAAGAAACAAGCAAATCAATCCAATCGGAAGTGGAAAAATTTTTACGGGAATCAATAAAATAATCCAAATCAAGATTTGCTATTTGAAATGGTTTCAGATCTTTCATCCAAATTTGCCCTCTAGGATTTTCATCAGAAGGAGGAATATAAAAAAGCGTTCCAACGCCCCAAAGACCGCTGCTAAAAAGCATTTCATTGTCTTGAACAACTTGTGGAGCAATAAAAGCCGAATGTTCGTCAAGAAACGGAATATTTAAATATCGGTCGCCTTTTACGAGATTAACATATACGGAAAAATTGTCAAGGAATTGTATTTCTTCTTGTTCAAGTAATTGGTTTTTTATACTTTCTTTTGCTCCTTTGGGAGGGACGTATTTTTGGATAAACTTTGAAATTTTATCTCGGCTTTCCTTGTTAAGATTGATTTCGTCATTATTATAGTAAGAAATAATCCATTCACCTACGTATTTAGGAATAGCGCGGCTGCCAAATCCGGCTTGATGAATAAGTCCTTTATTAATAATAATTTCGGGGAAAGTATCGAAAGCAATTTTTTCAAAATTTCTCATAAGTATACCTATTATTAGATATCAAAAAATGATGTGTCGCGCAAAGAAACCATAGATGTCATATTGATTTTAAACTTATACTTAAATTCATAAAATCTATTATTTGCATTAAACTTAGTTTCAACCGAAAGATTATTAGCATCAGCAGCATTATTGGTTTTATTAAAACGCGCTCTTATTGAAATAGTTTTCTTTGATTTAGTATCGAGCCATTCTAATGTATGCGGAGTTGCATTTATATTGGAATTTAAAATTCTAATTTGAATATCTTCAACCGGTGTTTCATTAGGATTTGCAAGTTCAAATTCTATTATTTCCGATTTATATCTGAACGAATCGTTAATTAAATTTATAAGAAGTTCATTGATTTCAAATTCAACGTATTCGAAAGTAAGAGAAGGGACTACTATTTCTTCGGGGAGTAAACCGCCGTGCAGAAAAGAGCCGGCGTTATAATTTAAGAACGTATTGCTTCTCCGAGGGCAAATGTAGTTTTCTTCCAAACCAAATCTATTCTTGTCAATAAAGAAAGCGTCATGTTTAAGATTATCGGTCAACTTAGAAAATTCGTCGTCTTTTAACTCAATAAATCTGTGTGAAATATTAGACGTAAATAATTCCTTAAAATATTTAACGTCCAGATCATTTTTTGCCTCTTGTGAAAATTTTGCAGAGCCATGGTCGGAAATAAAATGTATTACAACATCATCCATTAAGTTTTTTTCTTCAACTGTTTCGGTTATTTTCTTTATAAGGTTAGATATTAAAAATTCTATTTGCTCCGAACGGCCGGCGCCGAGAGAATCTTCATCTTTATGCAAGGCTTCGTCAAGAGGCAGATAATTAATAAAATAAGACTGACCGAGTTTTAACTCAGTTTCGGAAAGTCTATTAGCATTTGGAAGATAAATAAATTTATTTTCTTGGAAATATGGTACCCAGCCATTATCAAGTATTTTTTCATATTTGCTTTGGTCAATAGTAGAGAATTCCATTTTACCCGAAAGTAGGCATTTTTTTGATATTTCAGTAATCGAAGGTATCATCGAGAAATATGGTTCGCTTCCTCTATTCATTATTCCTTTATTTTGAAGCGCCTTCTTCAATATATTTACATGATACCAAGCGAAATTATCTATTATAACAACGATATTTATTTTATCATTTTTATTAAAATAATTAGAATGATTAAAGAGCCAATTAGAAACCAATCTATTTGAATTTGTCTTTATATCTTCCCAATTTTTATAAAACCACAGCGAAAAGCTATCACCGATTTCATATATTTCCTCGTCATAAAAATCATTAAGAACAATCCAATTGATATAGGGAAAGTAAGATGAAAGAAGCCAGTCTTTGACCGTTTCAAAATCTGCAGTTTCTGAAAGCGGCGTTGGCTTCGCTGGTTTAATAAGATTGTAAAGGGAATCTAAGTCTTTATCAATTTCATTAAATATCTCAGAGAAAACACCTTTCAGCTTGCTTATTAGTTTGCGCGAGACTAATTCCGGTTTTTTAATTAGTAAATCTTTAATAAAAATGTATTCTTCTTTTAAGAGACCGCTTACTTTGTTAATCAAGCTATTAATTTGTTCCGGGCTTTCAACAGGCATGGATTTCAAATCAATGAGAATATGCTCAATTTCTCTCTGCAATTTTGATGGCTCCATTTTCAAGTGTCGAAGATTCAGATTTAGTCTCTTCAAGTATGAAAATTTATCTTTCATTAAAAGAGCGCCAATATTTTCATAGTTTCTTAATAGCTTAAACCTCATTAAATCATTAATTACTTCGCAGGTATTAAAAGTAAGATCATTAACGAATTCTTTTTCTTTCTCATCGCTAATGTTGTTTACCCACTGCTGAATACGCTCAGAAAAAACACGGCGCAACAAATTTTTATTAAGATTATCTTTCCAAATTGAAGAATCGTAAGTGGTAATAATTTGAGAAACTAGAGAGGGGTGAAACTTTTTGTGAGCAAAAGCAGGATCAAAAAAATAAGAAAGGATAAAATCTTCGAAAGTATCCTTGGGATTTGGAACAGCATCCAAATTAATCAAGTCTAACTCTTTTAAGTCTTTGCTATCATAATTTTCAGGTATCTTAATTCCCCAAATATCTTCGAGCCGGGTACTAAAATTGACGATATTAAATTTAAATTCATCGTTGGGAAAACGTTTTGCCATTGATTTAAGCCAGCTAAAAACAGCTGGGTTTCTGACAACTACTGTTTCATTTTTCTTTAATTTTATAGCCTTTTTAATAGATGAATATTGCACAACATAATCAGAGAAAGAAATTATATATTTGTAATCATTCTCATCAATTAAATTTGATATATCTTCATAAACAGTAATCATAGTAATTACTTTAATTTATCAAAAGTATTATTGATTATCTTTCTCAAATTCTCTAACGTAATTAAGCTTGAAGACTTAAACTCTTCAAGCAAAGAATCGAAAATTACTTTGAAATCATTTTCGTCTTGAGGATAAACAAACGAGATAGTATCGTCGCCAAAAAAGCCGTCTTTGGATTTTTTAATCTTACATTTTTGACTCTCGTCAATAGTTTCGTAAGTCTTTATTTTCCCATAATGTCCATGCGGTTCCTTTACTACCAATCGAATAGTTTTATTACCGTAAACCGGGATTTTCTCCCCTTTCTTAATTTTCTTTCTCTGGCTGTTTTCGTCAGTAGGGTCTGAGCCGTCTTCCGTATAATAAATTTCATCGGAATCGTTGCTTGTATCGACAACTATTTCGACGACACCTTTATGTTTAATTTTGTTGTCTTCAATTTCATGTTTACCTTTTATATCGATTGACAAATCGCCGACTTTTGAAGCGTTCATTTCAATATGTTTTTTGCCGGAAATAATTTTATTAATGAAATCGCTTTTTTTATCAATTTGCCAGTCAACAAAACGTCCTAATCCAAATGATTCTGGAAGGGTAGAAAAAATAAACTCGGTTTGATTAGATATTCCTCTAATTTTCTTAATGAGTCCTTTGCTATCGTTATTATGAAAAGAGGCGAAAGGGTCTTTCTGAGTATTGTCAAGGTCATTATTAAACCAATTTCTAACCGCTTCAACGATGTCTATATCCGTCGCCGTTTCAGCGTTAAAGATATTTTTTAACTCTTTACGAATTTCATTTTGCTGTTCGTCTATTATATTTTCGGCTGAGGATTTGAACTCGGAAAGTTTCGATTCGATTATATCAAGATCTTCTCTTTTAAGAATTTCATTTTCCTCGTAACCGAGAATTTCAATCAAATCTTTTTTTATGAATTTATAAGGATCGGCTGATTCAACAATATTAATTAAATCCCATAAATCTAATAATTCATGTTTGTAAAAATCCTTTATTTTTGATATTGTCGGTAGTTTAGACCACCAAGACTTAATTGCAGAATATGCATCGGCAATACCATAAATATCGCCGGCTGAAGTATTCTGCGGTTCAAAAACTTTATGAATGATATGAAAATATTTTTTCTGCTCGGCGCTAAGAGGTTCGTATTTTATAACGGCATTGGGATAATTACCGGTAATAAGTTCAAGAGGGACGGAATTGCTATTAAAAATTAAATCGGTATATGAAGTTTCTACTTGCTTAATTCTAATAGAATCTCCGTAATATCTACGGAGCAAAAGGAATAATAAAGTTACTGCAATTTCGCCTAATCCGTAAATTTCAAAATATTTATTAAATAATGAATTAAAATTTATCCATTCTTTTCCTTCAATGGATTCAATATCATTAATCATTTCAATATAAGCAGGGAATATATCTTTAAATTTTGAAACATCGGTTTCTGGCTCAAAGTAACGAAAATCTCCTTCCGATTTAATAAGCTTAATTAACTGACGATCGACAAAACACTTTTGGATATATCTCCGAGAGCCTCGGTTCTCGGGAAGATTCCATTCAATTTTAATACTTTCGGAAAGGTCAAGAAGAATATCAACGGCTTCATTAAAGATACGTTTTGTAGTTCCGGAAAGATTAATATGAGATTTATTAAAATCGGTATGCGAGAACTTATTTCGTTTTCCAACGAATTTGGTTTCTATTATTTTATTTGCAATATCGTGGTTATGATTAGACAATGAGATAATACGCCCGCCGGAAAGCATCCAATCTACTTTGCCGTTATCGAACCATATATCTTTTTTAGATTTTAAATTTTTAAGCGTATTTCTTTGTATTTCGTTAATCTGTGAATTTTCGAGGGAGCCGAAGTTTTTATAATCTTCCGATTGTTTTATTGATTCGAGAGCGAGAAGCGTTTGAATTTCATTTAAGATATTAAACGGGCTTTTGGGGATAGCGATCGCAATTTCGTCAACGTTATTCTTTTTAGCCAGTTCTTTTGCTTGTCTAATTTCTTCGTCGGATTGACAGAAAACAAAAATAGCGGTTCCCTCGTAACCGTCTTTGCCATACCCAGCCGCTTTTCTGTCGGAAACGCATTTTTCGAAGAAATTTAATTTTTCGCCTTCAACAATAAAATCATCTTTTGCTAATTCCTCAACGGTAACAAATTTATTTTTTAGCCGTTTATCCTCATTATACGTTATATTATATTCTTTAGCAACAAGGAATTCTTCATCGCTTGTAAAGGGAACGAATCTTTTAAGTTCGGTTAATAAATTTGACGGATGGTTTTCCGGACGGGTTTTATAATCGTCAACCATTCTTTGGATATCTTTAGCGTCGCTTTTTCTAAGCTCGTAAACATTGTTATTAAGAAAAACAACGCCGATTTTTTGCAATAGTTCCAAACGTCTGGAAATATCTCCTTTTTCTTGTTCGGTAACCGCGTTTAGGGCGAAGAAAATATTTTCCTTGGTATTCGGGATAGTTGTTTTTTCCGTGGAAATCATTTCATTTATTAAAATCGCTTTAAGGATTTTATAAAACAATTCATCCGCGTCATCTTCGGAAAGTAATTTATCTTCGCTCGATTGAACGAGATAACGCTTAAATGTTCTAAGCGACTCTTTATAATTTTTCAGCGCTTGTCGCGGCGTATCCGACATTTTCCTATTGTCGGAAGTCATTCCGTCTTTAAAATAATCGTATAATAAATCGGTTGTGTAAAAGTTAAGTTTGTCGCCGGTTTTAATATCATGTTCTGCAATAAACCAAGGATAAGAGTAATGCTGGAAACTTTCCCACTCGCCGGTAACCGAATTGATGCGAGGGGAGAAGAATTGAAAAATCGAACGGTTGTCAGACCCGACTTCTTTTGCCAATTGTAATAAACCGTAAGTAGCCAAAGGATGCATCGGGTAAATATTGCGAACTATATTGTTTTCTATTATCGGCGTTTTAAGCCAATCAAAGATATTTATTCTTGAACATTCGCCGCTTAAAAATGTAAAAAGGCTATCGTTCGGTTCAACGTTTTCTTTCCATAATTTAGAATCTTTATCCGGCGAAACAATAGCTCCGATGATATCTTCCATACCTTGCGTCTGCAAAGGAATTTCGATTACGCGAGCGGAAATTGTGTCGAAATGAACAGCGTCTCCGACTTGCCCGTGATTGCGGAAGGGCTTATGACCGGTTCCAATAAAAATAACCGGATGATGACTCATTTTACTTTGAGCACAAAACTGGGCAAATTCTTGCATTTTACTCAGGTTAACTTTATTGCCGTCAAGCGCGTACCCGAATTCGTCGTAAATGATTACAAGTCCCTTGAATTTTTCTTTAAAATTTTCATTTGTAAGAATATCTTTAAGAATATTCTGCAAATTATCTTTATCAAAAACAAAATCGGCGGAGGTAACTTCTTTATAAAGTTCTTTGAATATTTGGAAAGAATCTTCCTTTGCTTCCTTAAGACCCTTTGTTAAACTTTGTATTGTAAGTTCGGGGTAATTTTTAGAAAGTTCTTTTTCCAAATCGCCGTAAAATCTTTTATCGTTTTTTTTCTTTTCCCATTCATCTATTTTTCTTATCGCTTCTTTGAAATGGGTGTCCAATTCCAAACCGGATTCCTTCAGCGCTTCGTCAACGGCTCTGAGTATTGTTCCCTCGAATTCCAGATTAAGCCCATAGCGGCAAATTGCAACCAAATATTTTCCATGTTTTCTTTTTGCGATTAAATCATCGGCGGATTTTTCATTTAACGATTCGCCGGGCTTAAGTTGAACGTCTTTCTGCGCTTGTCTGTAATTATCAAAAAAAGTTTTCATTTCGAGCGTGGAGCTTTCGCGCGAAAAATAATTGGCAGCCATTAAAGAGAGATGAGATTTACCGGTGCCGAAGCTGCCGGAGAGGAAATAAAACCTTTTATTCTGCTGGTCGAGCGCCTCGGACAGTTTGCCGAACGCTTCTCTGTGAGCTTTAATCGGTTTATAACGCGCCATAAGTTCGGCGTTTATCTTTGGATCGGAATAATGGTTGGTTAAATCAATAACGTCGGTATATCCGCCGGTAATTTTAATAATTTCTTTAATTTTAGTCATCGAGCAGTCTCCGATTAAATAGCACTAAATTCCGAAAGTTTATAAATTTTATTCTCACCGTTCTGAAATTTCAATTCGGTGTTTTTTAATATTTCGTCGGTTTCCATAAAAACAAAAAGACCCGCGCGGTTACTTGATTTCCAAGTGTCCCACTGATTGTTAAAACGGTTTAGAAAACTTTTCATTTCTTCCTTTGTCCAAGTATCGAGCAAAAAATCGATATTATCCACAAAAAGCAGTTTTACGTCTTTTGATTTCTTATGCAGCAAATCCATTAAAGATTCCTCCGAAAAACCATCAATGTCTTCGGATAGTTCGGGTTTGTTCAGAAAATATTCATACAAATCAAAATATTTTGCGTTCAATAATCCGGACGCTTTTCGCGCAAATTCGGACAAACCCGAATTAGGTTTGGAGTGAATAATTATCGATAAATATCTTTGGTCCTTTAAGGAATTATAAAAGTCTTCAATCTTCAAACCCTTTACTCCGCATTATAAATTTTATTTAACAGCATAGTTTTGTTAAGCGAATTACCGAATCTAATTTGATTCAAATCGCCAAATCTTTCAAGCCGGATAAGTTCCATACTATGTAATTTATTAAGATAATTATTAATTTGAACGGTATCCAAATTAAAAACTTTTCCGGGCAGTCCATCGGCGGAATTTATTTCGTCGATTGTTAATCCGGTTGCGTTAATATTTTTTTTATCGACATAATGCAATAAAGTATAAAGAAAAACAAGGGGCGAAATTTCCACCGGCTTATCTTTTTGGAATTTGTTTTCGTAATCGATATAAATAAGTTTTAGTTTTTTGAACTGCTGCTTTGTATATGCGTTAAGAATCGATTTAACTTCCTTGTGCATATTCCTTACGGCGCGAACGCCGGTATTATATTCCGATAAATCGTTAAAATAATTGTAAACATCCTCTCTCGTATAATTTTCCATTTGCGGCAGAATAGTATTTGTGAAACGATGCCAAACGTAATTTTCCGGGTTTGATGAAATATTATAATGGCAAATCCAAAGTGTATCCAAACTCTCAAAAAACAAATCGTGTTTTGCTACAAACTCGCCGAACTCGGTTAATGTAAATTTTTTAGGAAGTAGAACGCCCATTTCAATTAACATTTTGCGGAAAGCTTCAACGGATTTGGGGCTTTGCCCGAGAACGTCAACATATTCGGCGCTGCTGATTTTATTTTTAATCAAATTTTCGCGGGCGTATTGCAGCATACGGGAGAATTGCTCGAAGTGGAGATAATATCCATCGGTTAATTGTAGCCTCACTTCTTCATTTCCTCCATAAGTAATTTCCCTTTTTCAGTAATGATGTACTTCTGCTTTGGGCTATTTGGTTTATCAGGGAATAACATCATTAAAAGTAAATTATCCATCAGAGGAATTAAAATTGACTTTCTAAAATGTTCTCTATCTGATAAACCTAAATGTTTTTGTATTTCTTTTCTTAAACGATATTCACTGCAATATTCTAAAGCTTTTACGGCTTGCGGGTTTGACTCCAGATACTTGCGGGGTACTTGCGGGGCGCTTGCGGGGTGCTTGCTGGATACTTGCGGGGAAGCATTGTCCCAACTTAACGCCAACTTAGTCCTAACTTGGCGCCGACTTAGTGCCGACTTAGCGCCGACTTGGTCATTACTTGGTCCCGGCTTAGTCCCAAGTTTATTTTCAGCGTCTTCCGGTTTGTAATTCTTCTTAATAAACTGCACTTGGAACGAAAGCCCGGGTTCGTTGAATTTCAATTCTATTTCCGGGTAATCGTTCAGTTCGTCGGTTAGTTTTTGAAAGCCGGTGCCCCATTGTTCTATTAGCTGCAATTCTTTAAAAATAGGAGCGAGAGTTTTGTTGCGTATTTCCGATTGACCGGAAGTTAAAGCGCTTAAATCTATGCTGGGCGGAAGCGTTCCGGGGCTTGTAATTTCGAGCATATCGTCGAATATGGCAATTTTAATATCTTTTCCGGTAAGGGAATAATCTCTGTGAATTACGGCGTTAATAATAAGCTCCCTAACGGCGAGCATAGGATATTCCCAACGTTCCTCGCGGTAAACTTTTCCTATTTTTGAGCCTTTGTTAATATTGCGTTCCACAAACGCCAAAGCCAAACCGGGCTGAAGGCAAATAGCTTCGTCTATTGTTTTGGAGTCGATTGTCGAATCGGTTTTGGTTCCTTTGAAACGGGCGCATTCTATTTTTGAATAAGGGAAAATTTTATTTTTAATTTCCGGCTCCGAAAGCAAAACCCCGGCTGCGGTAGGATGCAGAGCGCCGCTTTCCGTTTTTACCAAACCGAGTTTTGAATAAGAGGCTTTTGTAATTCTCTTGCCGGTTTTTTCTTGATACAGTTTTTTGAACGAAGCAAGGTTAAGCGCTTCCGCTTCAATATCGTAAACCGGAGTGGAATCGAATGAGATGTTTCTTTTTTTTCTTTCCAGCTCTTCTATTATTTCTCTGCCGGCAAGGCGGTTGGTGGAACCGACGCGAATGAACGTTCCTTTTTCTTTGCCGAGCGATTTTATGTAATAGGGCGGCATACTGCCGCGCGGTATTTTTACTACAATTACATATTTATCTTCAATTTTTTTGAAAAGTATATCGGGTAAAATTGTGGGGTGACAGTTCTCGTAAATTATATTGCTAATCTGTTCTTCCAATTTCATTAAATCTTCTTCCGGTATGCCGGTTACTTTCCGCGGCTTGTCCTTTATGCCAATGTATATTTCTCCGCCGGCGTCGTTGCTGAATGCAACCGCCGTTCGCTCTATCTTGTTTCCCGAAGGGAGCGTTTCTTTTAGCTCGAGTTTACGGGATTCGTTTTTCAGATATTTTTTTTCTAAAAAGTTCGTAATATTTTATCTCAAGATATTCTCAAATATGATCAATTGTTCTTTTCACTGGAGCATCAACAATAATAGCTAACCTTCCTCTAAAATGTTGAGAATTATTACCTTGCTTCCATTTGTTGAATTTTGCAGCAATAATGGTCTTATCAAAAGAAAACCAAACATCATAAACGTCAGCCTTAGTGGTTTGCTCAAAAAAAATAAATGAAGAATGAAAGTATGACAACTCTGGAAAACCATTTATTCTTCTTGTTTTATTTTTATATTCTTTTGAAATAGTAATTTGTTTACTAAATGTTGGTGCTTTTTTTGAATTATTTAAGAACACATTTATAGTAATTTTTTTTGCTTTTTCTCCACTTCCGAAAAATGAATTTGCAATATTCAGTGGTATTTGAACTTGTTCAGATGAAAAACCGGTTTCATAAAGATGGCTTTCCAATATTAGACATTTTCTCTTTTTCATATTTTTCTCCAAAACTATTTGAAAGAATGATATTTATTTCTTGTGGTGAAAGATTATAGAGTTCGAAAACCTTTTTGTTTATTTCTTTTATCAATTTATTTGCTAGCTTGTCATATTTGTTATTTTTCTTTATTGAAATAATTTTTTTGACTAATTCTGAAATTTGGTCATAATATTGGCTATTAAGATGTATTGGGAATAATTTAATTTGATTAATTTTTAATTCAGAAAACAATTTCCCTTTGCGAGGTTGTAAAGTGTTATAATACCAGGTTAATAAATCAGAATTTAATATTCCAAGGAAATACTCTAAAGGAATATTATCTGAATAAATTGGTTTGCAAATGAAAAAATTATTACTAAAATATATTTTGTTATAGTCAATATTTGCTAATATAAAATCACCTGTGCGTCTAATAATGATTTTTTCTGTTTCAAAATATTCTTTTTTACCTAGACCTGCATATTCTCCAAAGTTTTTTTTGATTATATCTTTCCGATAATCAACCCAATGCTCAGTTTCTGGAATGAAATATCTCTCTAAATTATTACTATTCAAAATCAACTTTTTACAATTATCATTTTGTTTATTGGTAAGAAAAAGTTTATCACGAATATTACCTGAATGTATGCCTTCGTGAATCTCGAAAAGATCGGAAAACTTACAATATTTGTCTAATTTTTTAATAATATCTAATTTATTTTCATCTAAATACAAATTAAATTTATATCCCTCCAAATCATAAAATATTTTTTGCTTTATCTTATTTCTCAATATCTTTTTATCATTGTGAATAGTAATATTTACTAAATTATTATTAGGTGTCTTTTTATTTATAATCAATGAACACGTATCCATATTGACATCTTTAAATGCCGTTCCCCAATATATAATTTCCTTAATTAATGTATTAGTAATTAAATACTTTCGAGTAGAATTATAATTCTTCAATAAAATAATATCCGGTAAAACGAAGCTAAAAAAACCTTCTCTTCTTATTATTGTAAACGATTTCTCTACAAAAAAACGGAAAATATCTGTTGTCCCAACCATTGAAGTTGGATAAAAATTAATAAAAAATGTTTTATCACTTAAATTAAGTTTTATTGCTTTTTGCCCCCAAGGCGGGTTCCCCACCACGCAATCAAACCCGCCGAATTTTTTAAAGATTTCGGGGAATTCAAGCTCCCAGTTAAAGTAATTGTTTTCTTCAACTTCTATTGCTTCGGGCTTTTTAATTTTTTCAAAATATTCGCTTTCGCTTACGCTGTTGTCAAAATAAATTGAAGTGTGGAAATCGCAAACTTTTTTGTAGGGCAGCAGCGCTTGGTCAATTTCGTTAAGCAGTTCCTTTTTGTAATATATATCTTCTCTTGTATTGGTTTCGCTTTCTTCAATGGCAAGGTAATCGTTAATAACTTTTTCAACGGTTTCTTTAAAATGGGGGTCTTGTTCA
>CAZAOG010000022.1:0-26356 GCA_964486645.1 uncultured Ignavibacteriaceae bacterium
AAAGTACAACAGCGGGGGCTGAAGATCCGATATTATTCATTAAAAATTTTCAAACTTTATCCGCAGCTTAAAAAAACTATAAATCTCAGTGTCATTCAGTGTCATAAAATAGATTAGAACTGATTAGTTCTGATTAGTTTTCTCATACTTGAGAAATTCTTAAAATAAAAAAGCCTTAAAACGAACTGTTTTAAGGCTTTTTTCGTGGGAGCTATAGGATTCGAACCTATGACCCCCTGCTTGTAAGGCAGGTGCTCTAAACCAACTGAGCTAAGCTCCCAAAAATTTGAAGTACAAATATGTAATTTTTTTTTGAGCAATCAAAATTTTAAATAAATTTTATATGAGCGAGCGACGGGGCTCGAACCCGCGACATCCAGCTTGGGAAGCTGATACTCTGCCAACTGAGTTACGCTCGCATTTCGCATTCAAAAATTAATTAACTTAAATTATATCTGCAATAGAATCTTATTTTATTTATTATTGATTAAACTTATTTTTATCTTTATAAATAAATGTTTGAAAAAAAATTTTTCTATGAATAACGAAAAGTTATCTGATCTTAGGGGCGAAGTTTATAACAAACAATTAATTGAATCGGAAATTGATCCGGACCCTTTTAAACAGTTTTCTATTTGGATGAAAGATGCGTTGGACTCTGAAATCGTTCACGCAAATGCAATGACGCTTGCTACCGTAAACAAAATCGGCAAACCTTCGGCACGTACCGTGCTGCTGAAAGAATTAGATAATACAGGCTTTGTTTTTTATACAAATTACGAAAGCGATAAATCGCAGGAACTAAATGAAAATCCGAATGCATCATTGGTTTTTTATTGGAAGGAGTTTGAAAGACAAGTCAGAATAGAAGGCGCGGTTGAGAAAGTAAGCAAGCGGGAATCCGAGAAGTATTTTAAAAGCAGACCTTTGGAAAGTAAACTCGGTGCCTGGGCGTCAAAGCAAAGCGAAGTAATTCCTAATAGAGAATATCTTGTAAATAAATTCAACGAAGTAAAAGAAAAATTTAATGATTCTGAAATTCCGCTGCCTCCTTTTTGGGGAGGTTACCGCCTGCTGCCCGATGTCTTTGAATTTTGGCAGGGCAGGGAAATGAGGCTTCACGACAGAATAAAATATACAAAAGAAGAAAAAGGCTGGAGAATTGTTAGACTTTCTCCGTAATTTTAGAAAAAATATTTTAAGTATGAAAAATTATATAAAAACAATTATTATCCTTTTTCTTATTACGGTTTCTTTATCCGCTCAAAATAAAAAACCGCTCAGATTAGTCCCCGTTGACGAGAGCCGCAAAGACAGGTCGCTTGTTAAATTTAAAAATGATGTTTTAAAAGCTATCGATAAGAAAGATACAAGTTTTATTATATCCGTGTTGGATACCAATATTCTAAATTCTTTCGGAGGGAACGGAGGCATACAGGAACTGCGGCAAATGTGGCAGATAGAAAATCCGAACTCAAGTTTATGGGTTGAACTTAAAAAAGTCTTTTCAATGGGCGGTACTTTTTTCGGAGTACATAATCATATGTTTGTACTGCCTTACATCTTTGGGAATTGGCCCGAAGATTATGATCCGTTTGGTTATGTAGCGGTCATTAAAAAAAATATATATTTAAGAGATAGCCCAACAGTAAAATCTAAAGTTATTAAAAAGTTAAGTTATGATATACTCGAGATCCTGGAGTCGGGAGTTGAAAAAGGCAAATGGAGTAAAGTGATGACTGCCGATAGTTTAGCGGGCTATGTTTATTCCGATTTTGTAAGAAGTCCGCTTGATTACAGGGCGATATTAAAAAAAGAAAACGGCAAATGGAAAATTATTTCGTTTGTTTCCGGCGATTAAAAAATCTTTATACAATAAATTACTTGCATCTAAATTAAATAAACTTAATCTTGAACGGCAGAGCTATTTTTTATTTTAACTGCAGAAATTATGCTATTTAAAATTTCTCTTTCCCTGTTTATCTTCTCATCAACAATAAATTCAATCAAAAAGATTTTCATCAAAAATTAAAAGGACTTAATATGCAAGAAAGATCAAAGTTCCCGCGCGTCTTTTGGGTGGCAAATTCAATTGAAGTATTAGAACGGTTCGCTTATTACGGAATTTATTTGGGTTTTGGAATTTACCTTCAACAGCTCGGTTACTCCAAGGGTGACCTCGGTATTATTCAAAGCATATTTTTGGCGTTATCGTATTTGATCCCTCTTTTTTCGGGTACGTTTGCAGATAAATACGGTTTCAAAAGAATGCTTTTAATTTCTTATTTGACTTACCTGCCTGCCATTCTATTGTTAATTATTACAAAATCTTTTTCCGGCATTGCCATTACTATGTTAACAATCGGATTTGCCGCAGGTATTTTTAAACCGCTTATTTCAGCTACCGTTAGAGTTACTACGGATTCAACAAACAAAACTTTGGGCTTCGGTATTTTCTATCAAATGGTTAACATCGGTGCGTCTTTTGGTCCGATTATTATGGGAAAACTCAGGGGATGGTCGTGGGACTATGTTTTTTATACGGCGGCAATTTCAATTGGTATAATGTTTTTTGTTACACTTTTCTTTTATAAAGAACCGCCCCGTAATATTGAGGGCGTTACGTTAAAACAAAAATTTATCGACCTGCGCGAGGTGCTTTCCGATAAAAAGTTTATGCTGTTTATTATTTTGTTGGGAGTATTCTTCTGGCTGCCGTTTTGGGCTTTCTTCAACGTGTTAGCAGTTTATATCAACGATTATCTCAATACGGCATCTCTGTATCAAAGTGTTAGGTCTGTTTTGGGTGCAGGAATAACAAGTATAATATCTAATAATACGGACGGTGTTTGGAAAATTAATGCCGAAGCTATTGCCAATACAGGTTATATAATTATCATTTTCCAAATATTTATTTCAAAAACTTTTGAAAAACGACCTGCTATTCCTTCGTTTTTATTGGGACTTTTTATTGTCTCCTTAGCGTTTGTTGTACTCGGTTTATCGGTTATTTCGTTTAATAGCCTTGTATTCTTAGGAGTCTTTTTGTTTGCCATCGGAGAGATGATATCTTCACCGAGAATACAGGAATATATTATGTGGATTGCCCCCAAAGAAAAAGCAGGGCTATACATGGGCGCTAATTTTTTGGCTACTTTTATAGGAGCTACGTTAAGCGGGATTTATACGGGACTGATGGGTACGTTTGAGAATACCGGTCATCCCGAGTATTTAATGTATACGCTTACCTTGCATATAATTCTGGGTATCGCAGCAATTTTTATTTTTACCAAAACACTCGGAGGGTTTAAGGAACTTGAACATTAAAAGATGGTGGTGTCTTTTTAAAATATATATGGAACACGGATAACGCGGATTTTACGGATTAACGCGGATAAAATCCCCGAAAATCTGTTTGATCCGCGTTCGATTCATAAATTAAAAAACTGAGATTAATTTTATTTCCGGTTTTACCCAAAAAAAATTATAAATAATTTTTAAACCTTGCTTTCATTACCGCCGATTGTTGAATAATTGCCCGCAGTGAAACCGTGATTAAAATAATTACGCCGCCAATTACTGCCATTAAGGAGGGTACTTCTCCATAGCCTATTAAAACCCAAAAAGGATTTAGCACCGGTTCTATCATTGATATAAGCGAAGCTTCAACGGCAAGAACTCTTTTCAATCCGTATGCAAAAATTATATATGCCGCACCTACTTGAAAAATTCCTAAATAAGAAACCATTAAAAAATTTGAGACCGAAATAGTATCCAATTTAAATATAGAATAAGCGGAAATTAAAACGACAAGAATATTCCCGTAAAATATTGAAACGAATTGATGCTCTTTTTTATTTTTCCGCATTCCGAGTAAAAATGCCGCGAAGGCAACTCCGGATAATAGTGCAATAATGTTGCCGTAAAAATTTCCGGAAGAAAGCCTGCCGGTAAAAAATAAGGTTAACCCGATAAAACAAACTGCAATTGTGATGATATTAATTTTTTCATACTTGGTTTTATTTATCAGCGGTTCAAAAATTAATACGTAAATCGGAGCTGTGTATTGAAGAAAAACCGCATTGGCTGCCGTTGTTGTTTTAGTTGCAATAACATATAGGATAAGAACCGCGGCATAAAATCCGGCGTTTACGAAAGTAAATAAGTTTACTTTTAACAGTGCTTTTTTGAAAACAATAAGAAAAACAAATGCAGCGAACAAACATCTGAAAAAAGAGATCTGCATTGATGAGAGGGTTGTGAGTTTTATAAAAATTCCGCCTGTGCTCCATAAAATGGCGGCAATTACAATCGCTATAAGTCCTTTTTGGTGTTCGGGTAAATTTTTCAATTAAATTTTAATTATTATTTATTTTAAAATAGTGAGCAACTTTGTAAAATCAATAATAAATATCAATTATATTTACCATTAATGATTTCTGTAAGATTGATGATCCGGTTTGACTGATATTTTCTCGGTAAATAAAAGTGAAGTTCTAAAGTAAATTTAGAATAACGCGATTAAAATTATTGAAGATAAATATAATTTTTCAGATGTCTTAATTTAAAATATATTTAGAGCTTTTAGTGAAATTTCAGTACGATCCGCCGTTATTAGTAAAAAAAGTTTTTAACAACTTTTTGTGGGAGACAAGTAATAGTCAGATACTTCTTACTTTTGATGACGGGCCTAATTACGGAACAACAGAAGAATTGTTGGAATTGTTAAAAGAAAAAAATATAAAAGCGCTGTTTTTCTGTCTGGGTGAAAATGTTAGCAAATATCCCGGTCTCTGTCAAAGAATTATTGACGAAGGACATACTATCGGGAATCACACTTACAGTCACAAAAAATTAAACGAAACCGATAGAGAAGAAATCGACCGCGAAATATCAAGAACAAATATTTTGCTGAAGGAAAGATTTAATTACCATGTAAAATACTTCAGACCTCCGCACGGGAGATTTACTTTTTCGACTAATAAAATTTTAAAAAAACACAAGCTTAAAAATGTAATGTGGTCGCTTTTAACTTGGGATTACAAAGGCGATTTCAAGGTCGTGGAAAAATCAATATCAAAGTATATCAAAAAAAATTCTATTGTGGTGCTTCACGACAGTGATAAAACGAAAAAAATACTTTTAGATTCCGTAAATTTAATTATCGAAGAAGCGAAAAAAAGAAATTACAATATTGGAGAACCTGGCAATTGTTTGAAATAATCTTTCTCATAATAATAATCGGATATTTTTTACAGTCGTTTATTTATGCGGTCGGTGTACAGAAAAAATTTCCTACTATAGATGAAGATGAATTATTGACCTCCACCGTAATAGTCGCGGCACGAAACGAAGAGAAGAACATTTTAAGATGTTTGGAGTCTTTGGACAAATTGGTTTACCCGGAAGGAAAATTAGAGATTATAATTGTCGATGACCGGTCAACCGACAACACCGGAAACATTGTTGATGATTTTATAAAAGATAAGCCGAAATTCAAAAAAGTAATAAGCAAGGAAGAGAAGGGGAAATTAAGAGGGAAAACAAATGCATTGGCATCCGGTATCGAAGCTGCAGAAGGTGAAATCATTTTAACAACCGACGCCGATTGTATCGTCCCTCCAACTTGGGCATTAAGGACCGCGTCTTATTACAAAGAAAATGTTGCCATGGTGAACGGCTTTACAACGCAAACCGCCCACGGCAACTTCGACGGAATGCAGAGTATTGATTTTATATATCTTTTAATGATTGCCTCAAGCACAATTAATTTGGGTAAACCTATAAGCTGTATCGGTAATAATATGTCGTATTTGAAGAAAGCATATTTGGAAATCGGCGGGTACGAGGCATTGCCTTTCAGCGTTACGGAAGATTTCAACTTGCTTATGGCTATATATAAACTCGGCAAGTATAAAATTATTTATCCCCTTGATAAAGCAACATTGGTTACTTCACTGCCTTGCAAAAATATTAAAGCATTGTACAGACAGAAAAAACGCTGGGCTGTAGGCGGACTCGGTGTCCCCCTTAGAGGGTTTATGATTTTAATAAACGGGTATTTAACATATCTCGGTATGTTATTGCTGCCTTTCTTTTACTCGCCGCTATTTTTATATTTAGTAATATTTAAGATAGCAATTGATTTTTTTATTTTATATCCGATTCACAAACGGCTGGGCATTGAAAAAAATATGAAATACTTTTTTACGGCTGAAATATACTTTACGGTTTATGTACTGGCTCTTCCTTTTTTGGTAGCCTTTAACAGAAAAGTAAGATGGAAAGGGAGAGAATTTTAATGCTGCTTCTTTGTAATTATTATGTTACGTATCGCTGCAATGCCTATTGCGAGTTTTGCCATTTCGGTGCTCACGAAAATTTTGCGGATACCCCTTTTGCCGATTTAAAAACTTTTAAGGATAATATAAAACAATTATCCGATCTCGGCGTTAAGTTCTTGGATTTAACAGGCGGAGAACCTCTGTTAAATAAAGATATTCATCTGATGGCGGAATATGCCAAGCAGTGTAAAATGCAGACAAGCATAACATCCAACGGTTTACTCTACCCCAAATTTGCCGAAAAGCTTGCCGGTAAAGTGGACCTTCTGCACTTTTCTTTGGATTCGCCCGACGAGGATGAACACAACAAAATCAGAAAAGTGGATTGTTATAAGTTTGTCTTAAAAAGTTTGGACATCGCCGGATCATTGGGACAGTTTCCCGATATTTTGTTTACCGTTACAAACGATACATACAAAAAACTTCCCCGTATGTACGAAATATCAAAACAACGCGGACTTATGCTCATCGTCAATCCGGTTTTTTCATATTTCGGAAATCCCGGGTTAAGCGAACAAGCAATTGATTATATCGAAAAATTCTGTTCCGGTAAAATGGATATTTATCTGAATCAAGGATTTATGAAGTTAAGACGCGACGGGGGCAATGACATAAATAATCCAAAATGCAAAGCGGTCTCAAGGGTAATCGTTATTTCTCCGTACAACGAAATTATTCTGCCATGTTATCATTTCGGAAGTGAAAAAATAAAAATAGACAGACCGATTAGGGAAATAAGGGAGTCGGAAAAGATATCGCATTTCAAAAAAATGGAAGGTCGTTTTGATTTTTGTCAAGGCTGCACCGTTAACTGTTATTTTGAACCTTCATTCTTTTTCCCTACAAATTTGTATGCGATTTCAAGTTTAACATCAAAATTTAAATACAGTTATAATAAATTTGTAAAGCAGAAAATTAAAAAACTCAGACATTATAACGGAATAAAGTAAATGCGGAAATTCATTCCTTTAATTTTAATATTTTTTACGGTTCAATCTTATTCACAGTCAAAAACAGAATGGTTCCCCAAGGGATTAAACATTCAACCGTTCACTGCAAATTTTCTGGAACCGAAAGCCGGTTTTTCTTATTTATTGGGTAAGAGCAATATAAGACTGGATATCGGTACTTCCGCCGATGTTTTAAGGATTAAAAGCCAAGATAAAATAATTTCTTTCGGAGTAGACCTTTTTACCTACACACGTCTGCGAAGCGAGAAAAATTTCAAATTTCCGGTAGAGACTACCGATTTTTATTTCGGCGTGAACTACGCACAAAGATTTATCCGGGGCAGTAATGAATACGGATTCAGATTCAGATTTGCGCATATCAGCACGCATCTTGTTGACGGCAGCTTTGACCAAAACGGTAATTTATGGAGAAACGGTAGAGTTCCGATTGTTTACAGCAGAGAATTTTTTGAGCTTATGCCGTTTTACAGAATAAATGGATTTCGTGTTTATGCCGGTGTTACTTATCTTTTCCACACTCTGCCTGCGAACATAAGCAAAGGAATTTATCAAATCGGGTTGGATAATTATTTTACATCCTTTCCTTCAAAAGCTTTTACGCCTTTTATCGCGTACGATTTCAAACTCTCGAAGATTGATAAATTTACCGGCAACAATATTTTATCTGCAGGATTGAAATTCGGCAAGTACAACGAAAAAGGTTTCAGAATTTCGGTCTCATACTATTCGGGTAAAAGCGTACACGGACAGTTATTCGATTTAAATGAAAATTATTTTACACTCGGTTTTAACATGGATTTATAATTGGAAGAAATTGAACAAAAATTAAATAAAATTAAAACGTACAATAAAAGTAAGGGAAATAATTACCTGCTGCACATAGGACTTTTTCTTATAACTTTAATTACAACTACAATTGCCGGAGCGGAATGGATAAGCGGAACTCCCGGTCCTTATGAATTTTCATTTCTTCTACAAGGACTGCCTTATTCTCTGTCGATATTATTCATTCTTTCTTGTCACGAATTCGGGCATTATTTCGCGGCTAAAATTCACAAAGTTGATTCAACGCTGCCGTATTTTATCCCTTTTCCTTCTATCGCGGGATTTTTAAACTTTGGTACTATGGGCGCGGTTATAAAAATAAAATCTCCCGTACAGACAAAAAAAGCCATGTTCGATATCGGCGTTGCCGGGCCAATTGCCGGTTTCATCGCGTCGTTAATTGTTTTGTTTTGGGGTTTTACTCATGTTCCCGGTAAGGAATATATTTTAAGCATTCATCCGGATTATTTCTTAAAAAGTTTCGGTCAAGGTCAGATGCAGCTTGCTTTCGGAGATACTTATTTGTTTGCATTTTTAAAAAATATTTTTGCCGATTCTTCATCGTTCTTTCCCCCGATGAGTGAAATATATCATTATCCTTATTTATCGGTAGGATGGTTCGGATTGTTTGTAACGGCAATGAATATGATTCCGGTCGGACAGTTAGACGGAGGGCATATCAGCTACACAATGTTCGGCGAAGAATCACATTTTAAGATTGCAATAATTTCCTTTTCGGTATTATTTATACTCGGTACACTCGGTATTCTGGAAGGAGTTTTTGATACGAGTTTTACATTCGGCTGGTCGGGTTGGCTGTTCTGGGCATTGATTTTATACTTTTTTATAAGATTAAAACATCCGCCCATACCCGATAATTCCGAATTGGATTTTAAAAGAAAGTTGTTGGGTTACATTAGTTTCATTATTTTACTTATGTCTTTTTCACCGACTCCGTTTATTATATCGTTCGGGGGATAAAATAAAAGCTTCAGAAAAAATAATGACAAAAAAAATATTTTCGATACTTTTAATTTCCATTTCATTATTAGTACTTAATGGATGCGAAAAAGATTTTAACTCTGTAATTGACCCTAAAATCAATAATATTCAGGTGGCTTCGGTTGTTTCTTACGACAGAGTAGTTTTTAACCCCGCCGATCCGTCAATTACTTTTGCAATAAAATTTGTATCCGTCGACGGTTTGAACGGCGTCTCATTCAATATATTTTCTCCTTCCAACAATTTGTTAAACGAACAACCGGTCGAACTATTGGATAACGGTGACCTTGCGAATAACGGAGATTCAGCCGCCGGTGATCTGACTTATTCAAATAAATTTTTGATGAGCAGCAATTTTGCGAGCGGTTCTTATAACGTTGAATATAAAATCACTTTAAGCGACGGAAGTAAAAAAGTAATTGCTTCTCAGCATTTTAACTATGATAACGGAAAGACGAACCTGCCGCCCGTACTTAGTAATTTAATCCAGCAAGATACGGTTAGAACTACAATTCGTTTTACATTTTCCGTAAAGGTAAACGATCCGGACGGATTGCAGGATATCAAAAAAGTTTATTACGAATTGTTTACGCCAAACGGAACGAAAATTGTCAACAACCAAGGCATATCTCAATTTCCGTTATTTGACGACGGTAATACCGCCTCAAACGGTGATGCAGCGGCAGGGGACGGAAGATATACCGTGTTTTTAACTTTTCCAAGTACCGTTACGCTCGGCAGTTGGAAATTTGATTTTACTGCAAACGATAAGGCGGGGAATAATAGCAATACAATTTCACATAACGTTGAAGTAAAATGAAAAGTAGTCTGAAATACATATTTGTAATTCTTTTGTTCTCCGGATTTACCTTATCGCAGGTTATTCCCGATAAATTCGGTTTATCCGCTGAAAAAAAATTAACAAAATTAAATGCAGATGATAATCCGGCTGGTAATTCCATTACGGATATAATTGTAGTCGGCGATACCGTTTGGGTAGCAACCGGCAACGGATTGAGTGTATCATTTGATAACGGAATAAGCTGGAAAAGTTTTTCCGGCAGCGCGGATTTTGGTACCGAAAGTATATCGGCACTTGCTTACAACAACGGAGTTGTGTGGGCTGCAACCGCACGTACGGAAAAAATAAACAGTGAAAACGTAGATGTGGGTTCAGGCTTGAAATTTACTTTTGATAACGGCGTTACCTGGAATTCCGTTCCTCAACCTGTCGATAATCAAAACGACACGACAATTAATTACGGAATTAATGTCCTTCGCGCTTTACCGGTTACCGTTGCCCAGCAAAATTTAACGTTTGATATTGCTTTTACTCCGGGTACGGTGTGGATAACATCATTTGCAGGCGGGTTAAGAAAAAGTACGGACAACGGCGCTACATGGGAGCGTGTTGTAATTCCGCCCGATTATCTCGATGAAATTCAACCGACTGATACTTTAAGTTTTTGTCTTTCGCCTTCCGCCGGAAGTTTCTGTTCTGAAAATAATTTAAATCATAGAGCTTTTTCAGTTATTTCAACTAATGATTCGACTCTTTACGTAGGTACGGCGGGCGGAATTAACAAATCAACCGACGGCGGAATAAGTTGGAAAAAATTCAATCATCAAAATCAGAATAACCCTATCTCCGGTAATTTTGTGCCTGCTTTAGGTTTTAATAAAAATAATAATACTATATGGGCGGCTACGTGGGCGGCGCAGGGAACAGGGGAATTTTATTCGGTTAGTATGTCTGCTGACGGCGGGAAAAATTGGTCGACCTATTTAAATGGCGAAAAATCTCACAACTTCGGATTCAAAGGCGGAGATGTAATTGTTGCATCCGATAACGGTATCTTCCGCTCGGATAATTTAGGGACAACCTGGATTACTCCTTCAACAATAAAAGATTCGAAATCAAATTTAACGCTGACAACCGATGTCTTTTTCTCGGCAGCTTCGCTGAACAATGATATTTGGCTCGGAAGTAACGACGGCTTGGCAAGGTTAACCGAAGGTGCCGGAATGTGGACAGGCACTTGGAAGTTATTTTTTGCTTCGCAGCCGTTAGCTTCAGCCGATGAAAGTTACGCTTTCCCGAATCCGTTTTCGCCAAGAGTTGAAAGATTAAAAATAAAATACAGCACCGGGGGAAAAAGTGTTCCCGTTACCATAAGAATATTTGATTTCGGAATGAATTATGTAACCACGGTTATTCAAAATGCAGTTCGCGGAAATCCTGTTCACAGCGTTGACAAAACGGGGGTAATTGATTTCTGGGACGGGCGTGACTCGGCAGGGAATATAGTCCCGAACGGAATTTACTTTTACAGAATTAATGCCGGAGGTAATGTGCAATTCGGCAAAATAGTAGTAGTACAATAAGAGGAAAATTTGAAGAGAATAATTACAATAACGTTATTATTTGTTTCTATGCTTTCGGCACAACCCGAGTTCAGCAGAATCAGTACGCAGCCCGGAGCTTTCAGCAGAATGGGATTCGGCGCAAGGGGAATGGGTATGGGAAACGTGATGTCCGCCGTTAAAACAGGCAGCCTTGTTTCTTATTATAATCCCGCATTGTCCGTATTTCAAAAAGATAATTCTTTTCAAACTTCTTATTCCATTTTATCGTTGGACAGAAAATTAAATTTCTTGAATTTCACAAAAAGATTTACTCTTCCGAGTAAAAGAAAAAATAACAATAATTCTAAAGAATCCGATTTAATGGCGGGTATCAGTTTCGGACTTATAAATGCAGGCGTTGGTGATATAATAGAAAGGGATAACCAAGGGAATAATATCGGCACCTTTTCCACAACCGAAAACCAATTCTTCTTTTCGGTTGCCAAAGAATTATCCAAAAAATTAGCACTCGGTATTTCCGTTAAATTTTATCACTACAACCTTTATCAGGATATAACTTCAACAGGCATCGGATTTGATTTCGGCGGGATTTACTCTTTTAATGAACGGCTAACTTTTTCTTTAGTGATAACGGATTTAAACAGCAAATACAAATGGGATACGGTGCCCGTACTGCAGCAAGCCGGCAGCAGGACCGAAAACAAATTTCCCCTGCTTAAAAAAATAGGAGCGAGCTATTTTAGTAAAGAGTATAAAACATTGATAGCCGCGGAACTGGAAAGCAGCAACGCAGGAACTACAATATTTAGAATTGGCGCGGAACATTATCTTACAAAGAATTTTACTCTAAGAGGCGGGCTCGATCAATACAATTTGCAAAATTCGGACTTCCCGGTTCGTCCGTCTTTCGGCGTATCTTTTACAAGAAAAATAAGTAATTTTTTAATTGGTGTAAACTACGCTTTTGTGATCGAAAGGTATTCACCCGATGACAGGCATATTGTGGGTGTTTCGGTTAGGTTCTAATTTTTAATATTATTGAATTTAATATTTTTGTAATTTTTAATGTTGAAATAATTTATTAAGATTAAAAAGAAGCTTATAAACAAGTCTCTAAATAAGTTGATGAATATAACAAATAACATAAAAATGATGTTGAGGATTTTAAATAAAGTATCTAATCAATTATAAACTGATGAATAAATATTCCATAAAAACATTACTCATGCTTTTACTTTTTGTTTCTGCTTCCTATGCCCAAACCGCGGGTGAAAGCGGTTTGGCTTTCTTAAAGATAGGTTTCGGTGCGAGAAATATTGCAATGGGTAATGCGGGTACCGTTTTTGCAAATGGTGTAACCGCTCAATTTTACAACCCTGCCAAACTTGCCTATTCGGATGATAAAGAATTAATTGCAATGCATAATAATTGGGTGCAGGATGTTAACAGCGATGTAATTGGCGCGACCACCCGGCTGTTGGGCGTTAGAATCGGAGTAGGCGTTAACATAACATCGGTGAACGGTATTGAGGTACGGACAAAACCCGGAAAAGCTCAGGCAAAATTCGACGCCAAGTTTTTCTCCGGTAATATTTCCACGGGGTTTGAGATTTATAAAGGATTGAAATTCGGTGTGACGTATAAATATTTGTACGAACAGTTTTTTATAAATGAAGCTAAAGGATATGCATGGGACTTCGGACTTGACTACAAAACACGGATCCCGAATTTAACCGCTTCATTTGTAATTAGAAATCTCGGTTCGATGGAAGCTCTTAAAACGAAAGGGACAGAACTTCCTACGGAAATAACCGCAGGCGCTAATTATTTATACAATGTATCGAACAGCGAACTGAGTTTTTTGGTAGGAGGGGAAATTCAAAGATTTACAAAAACGAATATCACACACTTAAACCTTGGGGGTGAAGTCACGTATAAAAATATTGTCGCGGTAAGGATGGGCTATCAAAGCGGATATGACACGAGGAGTTTTACTTACGGCTTCGGTCTTTCTTGGCATCACCTGACTTTTGATTTTGCTTATGTTCCGTTTCAGTTGGGACTTGGCAGCGCTAATTTATTTTCTCTTCGTTATAAATTTTAACAAATAAAATCATGTTCAAAATTGTTCCATTCAGCGAATCAAAAATTACAGACGAAAAGTGGGATGAGTTTGTAATTAACTCCAATAACGGAACGATGTTCCAAATGCAAAAATTTTTTGCATATCATTCATCCGGTAAATTTAATTTTCATCATCTTATAATTCTTGACGAAAATAAAATCGTTGCGCTGTTGCCCGGAGCAATTGAGGAAGGCAATATTTTCGAATCTCCGATAGGTGCAAGTTACGGTTCGTTGGTTACAAAAGATATCACTTTTAAAAAAGCTATGGAACTTGTTTCAACTATGTTGGAATACGGCAAAAAAAAGGGTTTTAAAGGATATTTGCTTACATCTGCTCCGATGATTTATGAAAAACATCAAAATCAGAATTTGGAATTTGCCCTATTGTGGCAAGGTTTCAGCTATAAACTTCATTACATATCAAGTGCAATAAAATTGGATAAAGAAAAAGATATAATCCCAAGGTTTAGTGCAACTATTAGAAGAAATGTCCGCCAAGCTTTGAAGAACCCTGATTTACGGGTAGAGATAAATGATAAATATGACGAATTTTATCCAATTCTGTTAAGTAATAAAGCACGGCATGGCGTTAAACCCACCCACACCCTTGAAGAACTTTTTAGATTAAAGAAACTTTTACCTGATTATTTAAAATTATTTATGGTTTATTATAAAGATAAACCGATAGCAGGTTCGCTAATGTTTTATCCGAATAAGCAGGTTGCACTTTGTTTTTATAATATGTTATTATATGAATATGCAAAATACAAACCCATTCAATTACTAATGTATGAAATTGTTAAAGATGCAACGGAATCAGGTTATTCATATGTAGATATAGGTGTATCTCAAGATACTAAAGCTGAGAATCCTATGACTCCGAGCATGGGACTTATTGATTTTAAAGAAAAATTTGATGCAAAATCTATTATGCGGAATACACTTTTTAAAAAGATTGATTGAACATCCTTTATGGAAAATGAAAAAAATCAAAAATCTATTTGTATAAGTTTCTTAGGGAATATTGATTACGACACGAGGACGAGAAATATTTATCAAACACTTAAGGCTCAAAATTACACCGTTAATGTTATTTCTTTCGATTGGCTTACCGAAAATTTTACTACTCAATTCGGTGAAGTTACAATTTATAAATTAAGTAAAAAATTTTCCTCACTTCTTTTCTATTTGAAATTTTCTTTTTTACTCTTGAAAAAGTTGATAAGTAATAAATCGGTAATCTATTTTGCGGAAGATATTTATACATTACCTTTTGTAACCGTTATTGCAAAATTAAAAGGTTCAAAAGTATTTTATGATTGCAGGGAATTATTCGGACATTTGGCAGGGCTAAAAGAAAGAAAAATTTTACAATTTATTCTAAAAATTATTGAAAGATTATTTATTAACCGCGTTGATTTAATTATAACAACAGGAGAGATGGATTCCGAATTTATTGAGAAGGAATACGGAGTAACAAAATCGACAGTATTAAGGAATCTGCCGCGATTTTACAAACCGTTTAAACCTATAAATTTTTATGAACTGCTAAATATCCCCACCGATAAAAAGATTTTACTTTATCAAGGGGTTGTGTTACACGGAAGAGGACTGAAATATATTTTTGAAGCTTTAACCGAGTTAAAGAATTTTGTGCTGATCGTTTTGGGTGAAGGCGAGGAACTGACATTTTATAAAAATTTATCGAAAAAATTAATTATTGAAAATAAAACATATTTTATTGGAAAGGTTAAACAAAATGATTTATTAAAGTATACAGCCGGAGCGGATATAGGTTTATCGCTCATCGAGAATTTATCGTTAAGTTATTATTATGCACTGCCGAATAAATTATTCGAATACGTAATGGCGGAAATACCTGTACTTGCAAGTAATTTACCCCAAATGAAGAAAATTATTAATACTTATAAAGTAGGCTTAACAGTTGAGGATTCTAATACCGAAGAAATTAAAAAAGCGTTAAAAAAATTAGAAGAAGAAGAAATTTATAAACAAATTAAAAATAATTGCAAAGAAGCATCCGCCGAATTGAATTGGGAAAAAGAAGTTAAAAATTTGTTGTCATTTCTTGCTTAATTTTTCCTTTTGGTATATACAACCAAAATATGAAGCGGTGAATTATAAAAAAAATTAGCAAACCGGTCTTTTATTCTCCATAGCCGGAAAGGGAAATATTTTAATATTACGTAAGTTCTTAAAAAAACCAAAAATTTATTACCGAATGTTTTCCAATTAAAGCTTTCTAATTTTTCATCTGCCAAAAGAGATTTTAATTTGTGTTCATCAAAAGAATGAAGGTGGGCATTAACGGGCGTTTTTTTGTTGCAGTGAATACATAAGTTATACCGGATTTTCTCTTTATAAGGCGTGGTAATAATTAATTTTCCGCCCGGTTTTAATACTTTAAAAAGTTCCTTAACAAATTTATCGGGTTTAATAACATGTTCAATTATCTCCGACGCAATAATGCAGTCAACCGAATTTGTTTTTATCGGTAAATTAAAGGCGTCTCCTGTCAGTCCGTAATGATGTTCGCCGGGAGTTTCCGTTTTGGCACGCTTGGGATTAGTCATTGACAAATCGAAAGAAATTACTCTTTTGCCTTTGGGGATAAAATATTTTGCAGCCCAAGAAGAACCGCAGCCGACGTCTAAGATTAAATCTGCGTCATTTGGTACAAAAGATATTATATATTCCTTTACCCTTCTTTCATCGTGTTTGGTAGCGCCTTTTCTCTCTTCAAAATAATCAAATTCAGCGGCGTCTTTTTCATAATGATTAATATAATCGAATTCATCCATAAATTATCGGAATGATCAGTTTTAAAAAAATATATTTAAAAAAATAAAAAAGTAACATTTAAAATATTTAAATTTAATTTAAACATTAACAATTAAAGAAAGTGGAAAAAATTATATCTATGCCGGAATATAATCCCCGAATCTTAATAGTCCGCACCGACAGAATCGGTGATGTGGTTTTATCGACTCCTCTGCCGGAAGCCGTAAAGAAGAAGTATCCCGGCGGCTTTGTGGCGGTTATGGTTAGCAATTATTCGAAAGATATCTACCTAAATAATCCCTATGTTGACGAAATAATAATTGCCGATGCGGAAGGTATTTCTTTCTTTAAATTATTAAAAAAGATAAGATCAAAAAGATTTACTCATTCGCTGTCGCTTTTACCGACCGAAAAAATAAATTGGCTTTTGTTTTTGTCGGGTATTAAAAAAAGAATAGGAGTCGGGTATAAGTTTTATCAATTTTTAACGAATACCAAAAGTGTATTTAGGAATAAATACAAGCCGCTCAGACACGAAGGTGATTATTGCCTGGATGAAATTAGAAAAATCGGTATAGAACCGGAAAATTTTGACGAAAACATCTATTTGTCGGAAGAAGAAAAAGAAAAAAATAAAAACTATAAGCATTCCGTTTGTCCCGGCGGTGAAATATTAATTGGAATAAATACAACCAGCGGCAACAGCGCGCCAAATTTAACCATAGATGAATATTCAAATCTAATTGCCGGTTTAAAAAAACTTACAGGTGTAAAATTAGCTGTAACCGACCTGAATCCCCGCAAAGCTGTTTTAGATATCGAGGGAGTTATTTATCCGAATATTGGAAATTCACTCAGAGAATCAATAATTAAATTCAAGGCTTTGGATTTGTTAATTTCATCAAGCACAGGACCTATGCACATTGCTGCCGGATTAAAAGTAAAAACTCTTTCTCTTTTTTGTCCGCTTACGGCGTGTTCGCCGGATTTATGGGCACCCAAAGGAAATGAATCTTATATTTTGCTGCCGGAAGATGATTATTGTAAGAATAAATGTCCCGGAGACCCTAAATTATGCGATTTTTCCGGTTCGAAAAGAATAAATGCCGAAGTAATAATTGAGAAAGTAAAAAATATTTTCAATTTGGAAAAATAATTATGTACAAAAGGAAAATACTGCTTGCTCCCAACAGTTTCAAGGAATGCGCCGATTCAATGGAAATTACGGAATTATTCGAAAAATATTTAATTAAAAACGATAATGTTGAAATTGAGAAATATCCTATCAGCGACGGGGGAGACGGCTTTTTAAAAACCATAAAATATAATTCTGAAGTGACCGAGCTAAAATACTCAATTACAACTCCTTATGACGATTCAAAATTTGAATGCGAGGTCTTATTCGATAAAATAAATAAAACTTTATTTATAGAATCCGCTATGGCACTCGGTCTCCAATTGATCCCGAAAGAAAAGAGACATCCTTTATGCTTATCTTCAAAAGGTATGGGAGAGTTATTGGAGCAGGTAAATAAATCTGTAATTAAAAATGAAATTGATGTTAATAAAGTTATAGTGGGAATAGGCGGAACCGGCACAAACGATTTGGGTTTAGGGATGTGTTCCGTATTCGGGTTGAAACTGACGGATATTTACGGAAAAGAGCCGGAAGTAATTCCCGAAAATTATCCCAAAACAAATAATATATTGTGGAGCAGTCCAAAATTACGTTTTAAGATAGTAGCGCTTGTAGATGTAAAGAACCCGCTTTTGGGAGATTCCGGTGCTACCCGTCAATTTGCCGAACAAAAAGGTGCTTCGGAGGAAGAAATTAAAATATTAGAAACCGGTTTTGCCAACATCATTAACATATTGAAAAATAATGGAATAAGGGAATCGTTTAATTCACTATCCGGTGCAGGCGGAGGATTAGCAGCCGGTTTATCACTTTTTCTTAATGCCGAATGTGTTTCATCTTTTGAAAATATCGGGACGGACGAAAAACTGATTGATTTAATGGAGCAAGCTGATTTTATTTTGACCGGGGAAGGTAAATTTGACGAAACTTCGCTTTTTGGAAAGGGAGCAAGCGCGGTTATCAAATTATCGGAACAATTAAACAAAAAAGTTTTTTTATGCTGCGGAAATATTGATGAAAATTCGGTTAAAAATTATAAAAATGTAATTCCGATAGAAATGAATGAATTTACACACGAAAAAGAATACAGGAAATACATTGAAAATGAAATAAAAACGGCGTGCGGTAAAATAATCGCTCAAATTTCTTAATAGAATAAAAATCAATTTAATTTTATTAAATTGCAGTAATAATTATAAATTTCTTAACGAAATAAAAAACTATGAAACAATATCTCGATTTGGTAAAGCTTGTGTTAAATGAGGGTGTATTAAAGAAAAATAGGACGGGGATAGACACAATTTCTTATTTCGGAGCTTTTTATAAGGTTGATCTTTCCGAAGGATTTCCACTTTTAACGACAAAAAGAATGTATTGGAATTCACTTTTACACGAAATGCTTTGGTACCTTTCGGGTGAAAACCACATTAGAAATTTGAGAAAAAAAACAAAAATTTGGGATGCCTGGGCCGACGAAGACGGAAATCTTGACACCGCTTACGGGTATTACTGGCGGCATTTTCCGAGTGCGTCTAAAAATGAAAAAGGTGAGTGGGAAGTAAAAGAAATAGACCAAATTCAGTATGTAATTGACGAGATTAGGAAAAATCCAAACAGCAGGCGACTTGTTGTTACAGCCTGGGAACCCGGAAATGCAATTACAAGCAAACTTCCTCCTTGTCATTACACGTATACTTTTAATGTTTCAAACGGTAAATTAAATTGCCATTTAACTCAGCGTTCGGGAGATATTGCGCTCGGTATTCCGTTTAATCTTGCCGCTTATTCTTTGTTAACACAAATTATTGCGCAGGAAGTAGATTTGGAACTTGGATATTTTGCGCACACAATTGTCGATGCACACATTTATTACGCCGAAGAAGGATCGCCGAATGAAAGATATGACCACAGCAGGGGATTAAGAGAACAACTGAAAAGAGAGCCGTTGGAACTGCCGAAATTAGTTATCGATAAAAAACCGATAGATGAATTGGTCTTTGAAGATTTTGAACTTCAAAATTATCGGCATCACGATAAAATTAAGTTTGAGGTTGCCGTTTGAGAAAAATAATTATTTCCGCTGTTGCTAAAAATGGTGTGATAGGCAAAAATAACGGTGAATTGCCCTGGCATATCAGCGAAGAATTCCGTCATTTTAAGCAAACGACTTTGGGAAGTCCGATTATAATGGGCAGAAAATCATTTGATGCTCTCGGAAAACCTTTACCGAAGCGCGAAAATATTGTAATTTCAAGAAACAGTGGACTTGTTTATCCATTTAATGAAATTAAAATATTTAATAGTTTAAATAAAGCGTTTGAATACTGTGAAGATAAAAATTATGAAAAAGTATTTGTTATCGGCGGGGGACAAATTTACGCCCGGGCAATTTCACTGGTTGACGAAATGATTATTTCCAGACTATTTTTTGAAGCTGAAGGAGAGGTTTATTTTCCAAAATTCAACGAAGATGAATGGTTAATTACAAAAAGAGATAAACGAGAACAATTTGAAATATTATGGTATAGAAGAAAATAATGTCATCAATTAAAATTTTACCCGAAAATATAGTTAATAAAATTGCAGCAGGTGAAGTCGTGCAGCGCCCTGAGTCCGTCGTAAAAGAACTGATGGAAAACGCGATTGATTCCGGCGCAAAAAATATAGACGTTTTTATTAAAAACGCAGGTAAGTCCTTAATCCAAGTGTGCGATGACGGCACGGGAATGACGGAAGAAGATGCGGTCCTTTCGGTCCAGAAACACGCTACAAGCAAAATCTCTAATTTTGATGACCTCAACTCACTCGGCACACTTGGTTTCCGTGGAGAAGCGTTAAGTTCCATCGTAGCCGTAAGTCAATTGGAAGTTAAAACTCAGACCGAAGATGAAGATCTCGGTACTTGGATAAAAGTAAGCGATAAAGGAGAAATTACTTCGGAAAAAGGTTCATTTGTAAAAGGAACTTCCGTGATTGTAAAAAATCTTTTTTATAACGTTCCGGCAAGAATAAAATTCCTTAAAACAAATCAAACGGAGTTCAGACACATAAGCGATACTTTTAAAAAAATTGCACTGGGACACTGGGGAATTTCGTTCAAATTATACAACGATAAAGATGTAATATTCGATTTCCGGTCGGGTGACTTGGAAAAAAGAATAGGACAAATTTTTGCGGACAATATGTCGGATGCACTTATTAAAGTGGAAGAAAATACCGATATCTTTTCCGTTACGGGATATATCGGCAAACCGGCTATGTTGAAAAGCTGCAAAGGAGATCAGTACATTTTTATAAACAATAGATATGTAATAAACAGACAGATAAATCATGCCGTTTTTACGGCGTACGAATCTGTTTTAAAGAAAGGCGACTATCCGTTCTTCGTTCTTTTCTTGGATATTGAGCCCGACAAAATTGACGTAAATATTCACCCTTCAAAAATGGAAGTTAAATTTGACGATGAAAAAAGCATTTATAATTTATTGCTGGCAATAATAAGGAAAAATTTGGGTGTTCAGAATTTGGTTTATAACGAATCGGAAGCAGAGGCGGTTGTCGATTACGAATCTGCATTAGAGGGAAAATCCGGATTGAAAAATATTTTCAATTCCAATTTTGTTATTAACAGGCAGAATACGTCAAACAAAACAAATTATTCCGATGAAGAACTGGACAGACTTTTCGGAAATATACAGGACGATGCTTTGAACAAAACTCAACCCGTAGTTATTGACCACCCGTTTTCTCAACCCGTTCAAAAAGAATATTTACATAGAGTTAATAATATTGAAGATGAAGAAAATGAAACGGGACGTTCTTCGTTTATTTTTCAGCTTCACGACAAATATATTTTATCCCAAATTAAAAGCGGATTGATTGTCATCGACCAAAATGCAGCCCACAGAAGAATTTTGTTTGAGAAAGCTTTTCGTCAATTAAAAACCGGACTGCCTTTTTCGCAGCAATTGCTTTTCCCTCGCAAGCTGGAACTTGACCGGGAAAAATTTGATTTGTTGAAAGAGATATTGACTCCGGTTATAAATTTGGGATTTTCAATTGCATTTTTAAGGGGTACTAATATTGAGATAAGAGGTGTACCCGAGGATGTAAAACACAGAAAAGAGGACAAAATTTTATTGGATATTTTAAATAAATTATCCGAGTTAAAAAAAGACGATGAAAAATCAATAGAAGAAAATTTAGCAAAAGTTTATTCCGAAGCGGCGGCAATAAAGGAAAATACATCATTAAACGAAAAAGAAATGCGTTCGCTTATTGACCATCTTTTTTCATCTTCAAAGCCTTATATTTGTCCGAACGGAAGACCGACGCTTATAAAAATATCTTTAACAGAATTCAGCAGGCGTTTCGGTAATACAAATTAATTGCAATTATGGTAATATTAATTTTTTATATTTAAAGAGAATTTAATAATAGGTAAAAAATATGGCTGATCAAGAATATAATATTAGACGAAAAGAATATGACAAAGCGGCAAATTCTTCCAAGACTACAGGAATGAAATTTACAACCGTAAGCGGGGAAGACGTTGAATGTTTTTACGGACCCGATGATATTGAAAACATAAATTATTTAAGCGAAATAGGATTCCCCGGTGAATACCCGTTTACAAGGGGAATACACCCTAACGGTTACCGCGGTAAAATTTGGACGATGAGGCAGTTTGCAGGTTTCGGCTCGCCGGAAGACACTAACAGAAGATTCCATTACTTGCTAAATAAAGGACAGACCGGTCTTTCCGTTGCTTTTGATCTTCCTACTTTAATGGGCTGGGATGCCGATGCTCCTCTAAGCGAAGGTGAAGTGGGAATTTGCGGTGTTTCCGTCTCCTCACTCCAGGATATGGAAATACTTTTTGATAAAATTCCTCTGGATAAAGTTTCCACTTCGATGACAATCAATTCTCCCGCTGCAATGATTTTCGCTTTTTATCTCTCGGCTGCAAGAAAGAACGGAATTTCTTTTGATAAACTCCGCGGGACTTTGCAAAACGATATTTTAAAAGAGTACATCGCTCAAAAAGAATATATCTATCCGCCGCTTCCTTCAATGAGAATTATCACCGATATGATTGAATACTGCACAAATGAAGTGCCTTTGTGGAACCCGGTTTCAATCAGCGGCTATCATATTCGTGAAGCCGGTTCAACTTCGGTTCAGGAGTTGGCTTACACGCTTGCCGACGGGTTTGCGTACATCGAAGCTTGCATCGATAGGGGAATGGATGTTGACAAGTTTGCTCCGCGTTTGTCTTTCTTCTTCAATTCTCATCTCGACTTCTTTGAGGAAATAGCAAAATTCAGAGCAGCAAGAAAAATTTATGCAAAAAGAATGAAAGAAAAGTACGGTGCCAAAAATCCGCGTTCCTGGTGGTTAAGATTTCACACGCAGACGGCAGGTTGTACTTTAACCGCGCAGCAGCCGGAAAACAATATTGTAAGAACGGCATACCAAGCTTTAGCCGGAGTCCTGGGCGGTACACAGTCGCTGCACACTAACTCAATGGATGAAACTTTAGCATTGCCGAGTGAAAAAGCAGTTAAAATTGCGCTGCGGACTCAGCAATTAATTGCTTACGAAACAGGTGTTATAAACACAGTCGATCCGTTGGGCGGAAGTTATTTTGTTGAATCGCTAACATGTAAAATGGAAGAAGGTGCAAATGAAATATTTAACGAAATAGATTCTCTCGGCGGTGTAATACCTGCAATAGAAGTCGGCTATTTCCAAAAAGAAATTGCGGATGCTGCATATAAATACCAACGCGCGGTGGAAAACAAAGAAAAGTTTATTGTGGGTGTTAACGAATTTATAGAAGAAAATGAAAAAATTGAAATTCCGATATTAACGGTTTCTCCTGAAGTACAGGAAAAACAGATGAAAAGATTAGGCGAGTTAAAACAGAGCAGAAATAAAGAAGCGGTAGAGCAGAGTATAAGAGATATAAAAGATGCCGCCGTTAACAACAAAAACTTAATGCCTGTATTTATTGATGCAGCCCAAAATTATGTAACATTGGGCGAAATGGTGAAAGTGCTGAAAGAAGTGTTCGGTATTTACGAAGAAGCGTCGATCTTTTAATGTTTGCTTACAAAAATTTACATTATTTATAAATGATATTAGAAATTATTATTCTTGTTCTTTTAATCTTAATTTCAGGCTTTTTTACCGGCTCGGAAATCGCCTACGTTGTTGCAAATAAAATTAAGATTGAAATTCAGGCGCGCAAAAGAAATTTATCGGCTAAAAATGCACAGTACTTCACGGAAAATCCGCAAGACTTTTTTTCAACCGTGCTGATAGGGACAAACGTGGTTAATGTTACTTTTGCATCAATGTCTGCCGTGTTTTTGTATAATATTTTCGGACTTAGCGAATTTAATATCCTGCTGATCTCTACTTTTGTATTATTGATTTTCGGCGAACTCTTACCTAAGTATATTGCAAGCGAACTGGCTGACAGAGTTATTTTTCTAACCTCAACACCTCTCAGGATAGTCTTTTCTATAATCCGTCCGATTGTAAAACTTTTTTCCAGCATCTCTTCTTTTTTTACGCAGAGAGCAGATGTCTCCGAAAAGAGACTGCAGAATTTATTCAGCAAAGAAAATTTTGAGTACTTGATAAACGAAAGCAAAGACGCAGGAAAAATTGACCAAAAGCAAAGCGACATTATCAGCAAGGTATTCGATCTTTCCGAACAAAGAGTTTCAGAAGCAATGCAGCCGAGAACGGAGATTGTAGGCGTGGAAATAAATTCTACTTTTGACGAAGCCATTTCAACATTTATTGAATCAGGCTATTCAAAGCTCCCGGTTTACGAAGAAAATTTAGACAACATAAAAGGAATTATCCTTGCCTACGATGTATTTAATAAGCCGGCTAAATTAGCCGATATTATAAGGGAAGTGGCTTTTGTTCCGGAGAGTAAAAAAAGTTTTGATATGCTGAATGAGTTTTTAGCAAAACACATTTCCTTCGCGGTTGTTGTTGATGAATTCGGTGGGACGGACGGTATCGTTACAATTGAAGATATTATTGAAGAATTGTTCGGGGAAATAAAAGACGAGTACGATGTGAAAGAAAATATTTGCAGAAGAATTTCGGACGGTTCATATTTAATTAGCGGGAAGGTGGAAGTAGATTTTATAAACGAAAAATACGACTTAAAAATTCCCGAGGGCAATTACGAAACACTCGGCGGATATATAACGTCAAAGATTGGAAAGATTCCTCAGACACAAGAAAAATTTACGATTGACAATTTTGAAATTATAGTTGCAAAAGCAGATCACCTAAAAATTGATGTAGTAAAGCTTATTGTTAAGGAAGAAATATAGAAACGGGGAATTGTAATCTCCGGGGATACTCTCATCACTAATATCGTGTAATCTGTCCGGAGCAATTTCCATGTCAGCAAATTCATTTATGTATGTTTCCGGAGCTTTTGTATATGAAATGCTTTTCCTCTTTCTGTTTCTTTGGAAATCATGTTTAAGGGCTTAAGCTGTCTCGTCTGAAATACGCACTGATACAACCCGGCTCATAATTTATCCCATTGTAAATAATCTTAATATCTGTCCAAATCTTTACCGATTATAACCTTCCCGTTAAACCCTCCTTTCCTTATTCCCTCAATCAATTCCTCATCCGTAGCGCCCATTCTGATTATGTGGGTAAGCACAAGTAATTTTGGGTTTGCTTTTTTTGCAATTCTGCCCAATTCGACATCCGAAGTGTGAAACTCGCGACAGTACCGAGGCCAGAACTCTCCGCCGGGACGGTCTTCCGGGGCAAGATATTTCTCCGAGTAAACTTCGTGAACCAAAATATCCGCTCCTTTTGATGCATCCGTCAATTCTTCGGAAGGACGAGTATCGCCGGAGATTACAATTGATCTATCCGGCGTGTCGATTCGAAAGCCGTACGCTTCTTTCAAATTTCCGTGGAGGACGGGGAAGGCTGTTATTTTTACGTTCGAGCTGTCGTAAATTATTCCCGGATTTATCTCGTGAACGTTTACTTTGTATACTTCGGGTAATTCTTTTTCCAGCCCTTCAATTCTTATTTTTATATCCTCCGAAAATGCGGCAAGTGTAAGTTTGGTCATTCTCTTCAGTCCTTTAGGTCCGTAAACTTCCAAACGTTTTGTCCTGCGCATTATCCACGAAGTTAAAATTAAATCGGAATAACCGAGGGTATGGTCGCTGTGCAGATGTGTAATAAATGCAGCTTCGGGTCCGCTGATTGGCAGCTTCGCGGCGTTCATTCTTCTCATTACTCCGGAGCCGGCATCAAATAAGAAAACTCGTTTTCCGTAAGTTACCGCTGTTGCGGGTCCGGATGCTGTCGGACTGGGATAGGGAGTACCTGTACCCAAAAGAATTAATTCTGTTTTCGGGGTGTTTTTGTTTTGAGCCGGTAGTGAAAGACTCAAAAAAAATGTAACTATGAATATTAGGAGTGTTTTATTAATCATGTTCTAAAGTAATAAAAAATAATTCTTTTTATTTATGCATTGTTATTCTAAAAATTTAAATTTATGCTATAAATGAAATTGATAAAGGTTCCGCTCTGACAATAAGAACCCGGGGGGTTCTTCCGAAAGGATAGTCAGAGCGGTCGTTTTTTAAACTAGTAATATTTATTTTACCCTTTTGGAAAACGTCAAATTCGCTTGAAATTGATTCCTTTATTAAATTATAATTTGTAACAAATAAAGAACTTTATCAACGGAAGTCTTAAATCTTTTCCAA
>CAZAOG010000023.1:0-26236 GCA_964486645.1 uncultured Ignavibacteriaceae bacterium
TTACATGTTTTGCGGATATGTTATATAAATGATTTTAGTAAGAAATAAAGGCTAATTAAACCGTAAAGTATATTTTAAGAAGATCAGCCTCAGCATGAATTAATCTCAACCGGACTTTTAAACTTATGTGCCATGTTGAGTTTTACTTTTAACCATATTAACCAATATTTTTATTAAGCCATTATAATTTCTAATTTGTGTTTTCTCTTACCCCAATCCGCCATTTTTTTATTTAAAAGGTTATAAAACTCTTGACTATGATTATGATGAACAGCATGACAGAGTTCGTGTGTTATTACATATTCAATACATTCTTTCGGAGCTTTGATAAGTTCAATATTCAAAGTAAGTATTCCGCTTTTAGAAAGGCTGCCCCACCTTTTTTTAATTTTACGGATTTTTAAAATTGGTTTTGTTTTATTAGAAGTGGCAAAATTATTCCAACAAGAATCAAAAAACTCATTAAATTTTTCAGCGGCTTTACGGTTATACCATTGATATAATAATTTTTCAGCCCTATCCCTATCTTCTTTATCTTTTAGAATTATAATAAAATAACCATGCTTTAATTTTACATTCTCTTCTTGTCCGGTTTTAAGCATCAAACGATATTGCTTTCCAAAATACAAGTGAGTTTCACCGTTGAGAAATTGTTTTTGCGGCGTTAACGGTTCAAACTGTTTATAATATTTTAATTGTTTGTTTATCCATTTAGCTCTTTTTACTATTTTTTCTCTAATTATTCTTTCGTTACTGTTTTTGGGTGCTGTAACAACAACCGAACTATTCGGATGAACAGCAATTTCTAGTGTTCTTCTATTAGTATAAATTATTGAATAGTTGATTACCCTCTTTCCATACCTAACAATATTATTAAGTTTATTCATTGCAAACTTCTATGCTTGGCAACCGTTAAGGTTTTTTCAATAATGTTATCCATTTGTTTTGTATTGAGAATAACTCCCTTTTTACCTTTAATGATATCAAATAAATAATCATCAATATCATTCTTAGCAGCATTTTTAGCATCTTCATCAACCCAAAAATTAACCTTGTAATGCTTCTTTAGAATATTTTGTAAGGCTAATGATATTTCAGCAGATAATTTCTCTGTTTCATTCATTGAAATAGTATCAATCTCAAGAATCGGTTTTACTACACCGTAAAATGCTATTGCTTCTTCATTGGTTTCCAAAGTTTTCGGTACATCATCATGTTGTTTGGTAACTACTTTCCTTCTTAATTCATTAACTGTTTTCAGATACTCAAGATCGGATAATCTTTTAGCATTCCAATCGTCAATTGCCTGTTGAATAAGCTTTGAAAATTTTTGATAAAATGCAGGATCTTCTTCCATTCTTTCCACAATTACTTTTTTTGTAGCATGAGCAATCGCATCTGCTTTTGCGGCGTCGGAACGCGCTCCGTAAACACCCTGTGTTTCTTTTATGCCGCTGAACAAATTGTCATCAAAAATATTTACCGGTTCATTTAATTTCTTTACTTCATTAGCTTGAATATGTGTATCTAACAGTTTTTTTATTTTCGGTTCAAAGTCTTTATAACTAATTGATTCGGCATAACGATACTTAACCGCAATGCGAAGGTCTTGAAATTTTCTGAAATCATTTTTATAGCTTCTCAGTTTTTCATCTTCAATATTTAACAAAAAATCATCCGAAGAAAGTGCGATACTCAAAGTTTTACCGTACGCAGTAAGCCTGTCGTAAAATTCATCACGCAATTCCTGATCAGCCAATAATCTCTCGTATTCCTCTTCGTCGTAAGCATTTTTTACCGATTTGAAAATGTCCCACAAATCGGAATGGCGTTGAGGAAGTTTCTTAATTTCTTCCTTTATTGATGCAACCGTTCCCATTAAGTCTTCTTCATCAAAATCTTTAAACTGATCATACAAAGTAAGTGCTTTATCCAATTCCCCTAAAATACTCGCATAATCAATTATGTAACCGAAATCTTTCTTTTCATATATTCTGTTCACTCTTGCAATTGCCTGCAACAGATTATGTTCTTTCAACTTTGTTGTTAAATAAAGTACCGTATTCCTCGGTGCGTCAAATCCGGTTAACAGTTTACTTACAACTATCAGTATTTCCGGATCGTCACCGAATTTAAATTGGTTAATAATATTTCTGTTATAATCATTTTCGTTTCCGTATCTTTTCATCATTTTTTGCCAAAACTTAATAACATCATCGGTTGGTTCCTCTTCAGCTTCTTCATATCCTTCACGCATATCTGGAGGCGAAACAATAACTTCGGATGAAACAAAGCCGAACTCGTTAAGATATTGTTGGTATTTAATTGCCGATGGTCTACCTGGTGCCACTAATTGAGCTTTAAAACCTGTGTCTTTCCAATTTAATCTGTAATGTTCGCTTATATCGAAAGCCCTCATATAAATTACCCTGTCGGTTTTGTTTAACATCTCGGCTCGGGAGTATTTCTTTTTTAAATCCGCTTTCTGTTTATCTGACAATCCCTGTGTGTGTCTTTCGAACCATAAATCTATTGCTTCCTTATTTTGTGTGATAGATACATCCCGACCTTCGTAAAGTAAAGGAACAACGGCTTTGTCTTCAACGGCTTGCCTTATTGGATAATGAGGCTCAATCAATCCGCCGAATTTGGCAAAACTGTTTTTTTCTTTTTTCATTAAAGGCGTGCCGGTAAAACCGATGTAACATGCTTTTGGAAACATCTGTCGCATTCTTGCAGCAAGTGATTTGTAGTTTGTACGATGACTTTCGTCAACCAGCATAAAAACATCCGTTGATTCTTCGCGGTATTTTCTTGCGTTAAGGGCTTTATCAAATTTATGAATCAAGGTTGTTACTATTGTTGCTTTTTGAACGGCAACCAACTCAAGCAAGTGTTTGCCCGAATTTGCCCTTTCCGGATAAAATCCGCACGCATCAAAAGTATTGCCGAGCTGTGTATCGAGATCGGTTCTGTCCGTAACCAAAACAATTCGAGGATTACTTAAACTTTTATCGAGAGCAAGATTTCTGGTAAGCATAACCATTGATAAAGATTTACCGGAACCTTGAGTGTGGAATATTATACCTCCGCTTCGTACTCCGTTACCGTCAATTTGTTTGATTCTTTTTAATGTTTCTTTTACCACAAAGTATTGTTGATAACGTGCAATTTTCTTTATGCCGGAGTCAAAAACTATAAATTTGTAAGTAAGTTCAATTAACCTTTCCGGCTTGCAGAGACTTATCAAAGTTCTATCTTGCTCCGTTACTATTCTGTCTCCTTCGTTTTCCAAGTTGTCAAAAAATTGTTTTAAATACTTAAAGTCCCCGCTGAACAAATTGGCTTTATTGTTTTCATCAAGTCTTTTATTAACAATTTCCGAAAATTCATTTTCTTTTAATTCACGTTCTTTCCAAAGGCTCCAAAACTTTTCTATTGTACCGGCGGTTGCAAAACGAGCCTTGTTTTTGTTAATACCCAAAAGAATTTGCGAATAGATAAATAACCGCGGAATATATTCGTCGTTTTGATTTCTGATTGATTGGTGAATTGCTTCCGAAATTTCACCTTTCGGAGATTTACATTCTATTACAACAAACGGAATTCCGTTGACAAACAAAACAATATCAGGTCTTGCGGTTTCGGTGCTGCGGGTTCTTTCAACGCTGTATTCGGCGGTTACGTGAAATACGTTTCTATCCCAATGTTGCCAATCGATATATTTTAAGTTAAAACTTTTTGAATCGCCTTCAATGTTTTGCTCGAGCGCCGTTCCCAAAGTGAGCAAATCGTAAACCGCTTGGTTGGTTCTCTGCAAACCGTCGTATTTTATATTTTTTATTTTCTGAATTGCCGATTGAATATTCTCCTCGCTGAAAAGATATTTTTTTCCTTTAAACTGAATACCATTAATCTTTTTAAGCTGTTCGCGAAGGATATTTTCAAACAGAACATTACCGGTTTTGCCAAGCCTTTCTTTTAATGCTTCCCACGGTGGCAAATACTCATAACCCATATTTATAAGTACCTGCAATGCCGGAATTTGCGAAAGGTATTTCTCGTTGAATTCAAAACTATTCATTATTTCACTTTATATTTTATTTTTAACTCATAATACAATCACAACTAAATTAAAAGTTTAGTTGCTATTTATTGTTCCAATAATCCTATAAAATGATACGCAAATTCTGGATGATCTATGTTTTTTGCGATAACAACACATTTAGTAATATGCTTATTTTCAAAAGCTGATGAAGCTGCGTGATCAATAGATTTCCGTTTCTTTTGTTTATTACCATCTTTAAATAAAACTATAGCCAAGGCATAATTGGAATTGTGCGGTGGTATTGCTATAATTATATTTTTATGTCCTTCGTGTCGCCAAGATTTTTGTACAATATACTTGTACCTCTTAAAAGCTTTTTCTAATTCTATTTGAATATCAGGCGAAAAAAGATTTAAAATTGTTCCTATTTCCGTCCATCTATGTATACCTCTATTTTCCAGTTCTTTGAATATTTGTGAAAACATAGGACTAATTTTTGGTGTTGGTTTATCAACTTGAATACCTTCATCACGAGACTCGTAGTAATAGTCTAGGTCTTTGGACATTCCAGAGATTGACATTAAACTTGGCGAATCACCATTTATAATACCCAGATTAAATAATGTATCCTTATAAAATCCCATATAATCTAGTTCATCACCTTGAATTTTAAATTCTCTTTCAATCTCTTGTCTTCTAGTCAGATAGTGGATTATTTGAACAGGATGCTCTAAGAAATCAAAAAGAGTTTCAAAATCTGCCAAATTCATAGTTGGGCAAGGATGAAAATCATAAGGTAACCAACCAGTTTTTTCAATAATTCTTAAGTTACTTTGAAGAGTTGCAAAATCTTCTAAGGAAACTGAAATCCTAACAATCTTGTAAATATTTTTAATATCAACAGGTAGCTCTTTTAACAAATCATCGCTAGTATTTGATTCATTTCTCAATTCAGTAAATTTTTGCTGTAAACGCCATGATTGATTTGCCGGCTCAACAATAATTCTTTGAATATGCTTTTTGATCCTATCAGGAGCTCCTCTTAAAGCTGGATCAGTAATTTTATGTGATTTAGCTTCAATAATTATGGCATGAGAATCAATAAACGTTATCAAATCTGTTTCAAATCTTTTCCCTTCATAATTCCATTTAAGTCCGGATATTGTTAGCGCTGCCGGAAATCGTCTTTTAACAATTTCTTTTATTTTCTTTTCCAGAAATTTTGCTCTACGATTCTTTAAAGATTCTTTGGATATATTTTCAATAACACTGTCCATAATTCGTAATATAAAACTAAAAAATAACTGAGGCATTGGACAAAAGAATTCTGAATTAACTTTTATTACTGGTCTTAACCATATTGGATTATCAAGGAAAAAATAATCTTCATTGTTGTTCTTTAACTCACCGATAGAAAATGAAAAATCTTTTATGATATTTAATACTTGTTCCTTATTAATATTTATATTCATCGATATATATATAGGATCAAAAAAATATATATCAGAAAGAAACAAGTCATAATGTGATAAAATCATTACCTGTAATTCTTTTCTCTTTATCTTTTGTATATCTAATTTTAAAATAAATTCTTCTGCTTTATCAGTCCCCAATCCGATTAATTTATAATAAGAATGTATGAATTTCTTTGAATTCTTTATTGCGAACAATTCTTGAATATTATTAAATCTTAATGTAATTCTTTTCTCAAGTTCTTTTAACATAAATTGAAATATATCAATTATGTCAGTAGCACGATAACCAATATTATCAAGTAATATTTCATCAAAATATCCATATAATTCTTTAGATATATTTAGTAGCTGAGAATGATAGCCCCAATTTCTAACAATCTGTGTATGTCCACGTATATGCTCTTGAATGAGTGCAATAGCTTTTTGTGATTCATCTTTATTGTTTACATTACTATTCATTCTGGAAAAGGAAAAAGAATAATTGATTTCTTTAAGCAATTCTATAGTAGTCTGAACAACACTTGGGTTAGCAGGTTTAGTACCAATTTCCGTTTCGTTTAATTGTAATATTTTTGCTTGTAAAAACTCTACATATGATTGTTCTATTCCGATAGGCTTTTTCACAGAATTTACGCCATCATCTCCAACACCAATCGATAATCCATAGGTTGAAATTATTGAAATTAACAAAATAGGGTCATACTCCCTTATAATTTTATCTAAATTTTTGAGTGCATTCTTTAATTTATTTTGGCTTGAATTTCCAATTTCGTTGAGAATCTTGTTCATATCTGAAGGACTTATATCTTTAAATGGATTTTCTATTTGTGTATATACTGGACCGGATATATCTATTCTTGAAGAAGAAATATTTTTATTCTTTTGTTTTTTCTTTGGAGCTTTCTTCCTTCTAACCCTTTTTTTATTTTTTTTTGTCAAAACACCTCTTTTGAATTTTTAAATTTGTACATAACTCTCCATTTGCCAGTTAAAAGCTTCTTCATAAGCCCGCGTTTTTGGGTTTTGTATTTTTCGTTTAACTCTTTGAGATAATCAATTTCATTTTGAGCAAAAGTTAATATTTCAGATATTTTTTGTTGTTGTTCGTACTTGGGTAGTGGAATTGAATTGAACTGATACTCTGATATCCAATGACGTTTATGTTCCCCGTTTGGAGATTTTATAAGTGACATAGTATTAAAAACATAGAATAAATCAATTCCTTTACTTTTAGGATAAAGAATTTTCATAGCAGAAGATTTTACCTTAAATTTAAAATCAACAAATTTTTTATCAGTTGTAAAATCATCAAATATAATTACTGGAACGTCAGTAAATACTCCTTCTATCTCTTCTGTGTAACCTAATATGAAAGATTTATTGGCTGTTAATACAGGGAATTTTCCGTTTTCTTTATAATCAGTACTTTCAACAATATATTTTGTCGGTTGTTCATAATTTAAAATATTTCCAAGTTGAACATAGTGAGATGAAAAATGATTGATTGCCTTTTTTATTAATTTTATTCGCAGCCACTTAAACTTCTTCTCCTTCGCCTCAATCAACCGCTCTGTTTTTTCAATTGCTTCATCCCAAACCGAAAGGAGCGATGCGATGGCTTTTTGTTCGGGAAGAGGTGGAACAGGAAGCTTAAAATTTCCAATTTGATTATAATTAAGTCCTTCTCTACTTCCGCCAGATTGAAAAGACCAAATTTGCTTTTGACCTAAGTAAGAATTTATAAAATTTGCTAAATATTTTGAATCAAGTTGTCCATTTAACCGAATAATGCAAACATGTTGATTAACATTCGCTTCTTTAATTTTATTTGGAACCACACAACATCTTCCGATTGATGCTCCAGTAATATTAAGTAACACATCTTCGAAAAGCACTTTTGATGACTTCATTTTTGCATGCTGTTCTTCACTAATATAAGCAACATCATTCATTTCAAGTTTATTAACTAATACATTTTGACTACGAATTAATGGAATACCTTTCATAAGATAAACTTTTTCTCCGCCACGTGGTGTAATCCCACTTCCAATTTTAATAGCAAAGCGTTTTAATTTATTTATTTCCCAATTATTCATTACTATTTTTTCCCAAAAATTTTCGGCCTTTCTTAATCAGCCTATATTTCTGTTTACTGCTTCGCGGTTTATCGGGAATTGTCATTTCAACTAATCTTAGTTTCAAAGCAGGTTCAAGGTACTTTTCGCGGAAATGTTTTTCGTCCGTTAAACCCAATTTATTCTGAATTTCTTTTCTTCCCATTTCTCCCTCAATAACTTTAAGCAAAGCGTTAACTTGGGGGGTAACTTCATGGGTAACTTGGGGGGTAACTTCGGGGGTACTTTTGTCATTTTTATTAGTTCCTCTTAAAAACCGTTCTCCCGTTTTTGCAAGTCTGTATTTCTGACTTTTGCTGTTCGGTTTGTCGGGGATAGTCATTTCAATCAAATTATATGTTAATGCGGGCTGTAAATAAACTTTTCTGAAATGTTTTTCATCGCGTAATTTCATTTTATGCTGCAGTTCAATTCGCGACATCTCGCCTTCAATAGTCTTTAACAGCGTTTCGACTTGGGGGGTAACTTCAGGGGTAACTTCAGGGGTAACCCCCAAAGGAATCAGAAGCTCAAAGCCGGAGTCCGTTTCTTTAAATACCGGTTTTGCTCCGTCTGCATAAAGCGGAAGGTATTTATTAATGTTTGTAACGCCCGAGCCGAGTTCATCAAACCGACCGAGTTGAATCATAAATTTACAGATAGTAGGGTTTTTTGAAAACGGTTTTAGGTTTTCGGGGGTTATCTCGCCAAAATGATGCTGAACGGACGGATTATCCAAAACAACCCGGTCTTTGTAAATAATAAGTCGTGCAGGAGCCGGACTTGTATATTCACGGTGAGAAATAATATTTGAGACCGCTTCGCGGAAAATTTTATCACGCAAACTAATGCGTTGGTCTCCTTCAAGATAAAACGGATCGTTAAGATGCTTTTGAACGAAGTCCATTATTAAGTCGTAAGCGTCAATAAGATTCGTTCTTATAGTCAAACGGTCGTCGTATCTGTCAATATTTTTGCGCCTAAGTAGACAATCTATTTTATAAGCGGGTACAGCTTGCTGAATTGTAATGTCGTTACCAAACATAAGAATGGCAGCCAAAGAAAAAGATGATTTACCCGTTTCAAAATCAACTGCGTAAAAACCTCCGATTTTAAGAAGTTCTTCGTCAGAAAGGTTCAACCACGGATGCTGCGAATTGTACGAGCGCATTAAACGCCGCGCTTTGTCAAAAAGTTCGGGACGCAAATCGTCAATACTTACGTGGGGCAATGTTCTCTGCTCTGTAAATATTCCCAATTTGCGATTAATAATTCCTGCTAATTGGTAAGTCCCTTTTACGCGGAAATCTCCGTCTTCGCTGCGCATAAATATATTTCCGTTAGTTTTATGCAGCTGAGAACTGAGCGGAACTTGAACGGCAATAACGGTTTTACCTTCGATAACAAATTCGTGCGGGAACAAAAGATACGGCGGATCAATTTTTTGCGGATTGTTGGAAAGGTTAGTTAAATCCGTTCTCATTTTAGTTACGGCTCTCGGCTCAATGCCTGTTATGTTTCCATCATCTTCAACACCCAGTATAATTATTCCTCCGTCCGTATTAAGAAATGCGCACACCGTTTCGAACAGATTAGCCGGAAGTTCCGATTCGGCTTTTTTAAACTCTCGATGAAGTCCTTCGCCGGAATTTATTTCTTGTAAAACTTGGGTTAAGTTCATCTTTTATTTTCCCATGTAGTTTTGCTTTTGGTTTTGTCATAATTTTTGCTTACTTCGTTGCAAAAAATTACGCCAAAACCGGTAAATCATTTTTCTTTTTATCTGCGGGTTAAAACCCGCAGTTACTATAATTTAACGCTTACAGCGTTTTAACCCTCTTCATTTTGTGCGTAGTCATTTCAGAAGATTACGGAAATTAGTTTCTTAAAATTTTTTTTAATTTAATGTTCATTTGTTTACGTACCTTTGCAAGTTCTTTTTCCAATTCATCAATCTCTTTTTGCACCTCATCAATATCTATTTCTTCCTCTTCTTCAAAAGTATCAACGTATCGCGGAATATTAAGATTAAATTCATTTTCTTTGATTTCATCAAAACCGGCGAGGTAAGAATATTTATCAATAACCTTTCGCTTTTGGTAAGTTTCCACAATCTTGGCAATGTGTTCTTCGGAAAGATTGTTCTGATTTTTTCCTTGTACAAATTCCCGGCTTGCATCAATAAAAAAAACATCCTTTCTATTCTCTTCAATACCGCCTTTTTCACGCCTTCTGTTAAATACTAAAATTGCAACGGGTATTGAAGTAGTCGGAAAAAGATTACCGGGTAAACCTATTACGGCATCAAGCAAATTTTCTTCTATTATTTTTTGACGTATTCTCCCTTCGGCGGCGCCGCGGAACAAAACTCCGTGCGGTACTACTACAGCTACTCTTCCTTCTTTTTCAATTGCAGCTTCTACCATATGACTTATAAAAGCCCAATCACCTTTACTTTTGGGAGGTGTTCCACGCCAAAAACGATTGTATTTGTCGTTCTCTGCTTCTTCAGCGCCCCACTTCTTTAAAGAGAACGGCGGATTTGCAACAACAATATCAAACTTCATAAGCTTATCATTTTCAACTAATGCCGGGCTCGTTAAAGTATTACACCATTCAATTCTTGCCCCGTCGGCTTGATGCAGAAACATGTTCATTCTTGCAAGTGCCCAAGTGCTGCCGTTTACTTCCATTCCAAACAAAGCAAAATTACGGTCACCAATTTCATTTGCAGCTTCAATTAAAAGTCCTCCCGAACCGCAAGCAGGGTCGCAAATTCTATCACCCGGCTTTGGTTGAGCTAACTTTGCGACTAATTCGGACACTTTATGAGGAGTGTAGAAATCGCCCGCTTTTTTGCCGGCATCCGAAGCAAAGCGTTCAATTAAATATATATAAGTATTACCTATAACGTCTTCGGAAACTCTACTTGGACTCATATCTAATTCAGGCTTGTTAAAATCTTCCAGCAATAATTTTAATCGGCGGTTTCTATCTTTGGTTTTTCCGAGATTAGCTTCACTGTTAAAATCTATATTTCTAAAAACTCCATCTAATTTTAATTTGTTCTTTTCTTCAATATCGGTAAGCACAATATTTATTAAATCACCTATATTTGCTTCACTTCTTCTCTTATAAAGGCTGTAAAAATCGGCAAGAAATTTATCGGTTACTTTTCCAGTGTCTTTATCCTTTAATTTAATTTCGGGAAGAATAAATCTTTCTCTTTCAAGCCTTCTGCGTATTCTAATCTCATCATCACCCCACCGTTTTTTATATCTATTATAATGATCTTTCCAAACATCAGAGATATATTTTAAGAAAAGCATAACAAGTATGTAGTCTTTATACTGTGCCGGGTCTATAACGCCGCGAAATGTATCACAAGCAGCCCAAGCAGCATTGTTAATATCTTTTTGCTTTATTTTTTTATCACTCATTTTTCTTTCCTTACACCTTTGAATGGTTTGTTATTAGATTTTTGGTCCATAAACCTACCGTCATCCATATTACGTTTAACCCAACGGTTAGTCTTGGGATTATGAGTCTGTGATCTTTTGCGAACAGCACCATTTCTATGTCCGTCACCTGTTGGGGGATTAGTAGCCATATTTATTCTCCTTTATACTATTTAATAAAATTGCCGATATATATTCATCTTTCTTTTTTGCTAATTGATTAAGCAATGATAATTCTTTATTTGCCAACTGCGAAATTTCGACTACTTTTTTTTGTTTTTCAATAGTTGGAATTTCTATTTCAAGTTCTTCAATAATTTGCTTTGTTATCATTTTTTGAAAAGTTCCTTTAGCCATACTATTAAAAAAAACTTGAGCCGGTTTTTGATTAAGATACCAGAAAATAAATTCCGGTAATATATTTTTTGATTCAACTCTAATTCTTAAAAGTGGAGCAGCCAAAATAGTATTTGTGACTTCATTATCTAAAAAACAAGCTGTAGTATCCAGTCCTCTCGTTTTAAATATGATATCATTTTTCTGTATTATATAATGGTTTTTCACGTCTTGAATTTCTGTTTTATCTAAACTGTTTATATTAACTTTAAATTCAACTGTTAAATCTTTCATTTGAATTATTTTTACATTCCCATTTTCATCTTTCTGAATTTTAGATCTGAAAGAGTAGCCAAGGTGAATATTTGCTATATTTTTTAGTTTAGTTTTCATTCAAACAATATTATTTGCAGTAATTCAATTATTGCAATTTTAATATACAACTTTAAATTTGTTATTTCAATATATTTTGCAGAAATAGCATTATTGCTATTTTAGCGGATAGATTTTATCCAAGTAAAAATGCATACTGAAACGGATAAAAAAAAGAAAATTACCGCAGAGTAATAAATAATAAAAAGCCAAATCAAAACGCCTCTATATTAGAGACGTTTTTTTTATATTAGAAGTGAAGAATGTAAAATATTTACAGTTGCTTGTGAAAAAGACTTAATTCTAAGAATTTTACAAAGCAGCGGAAACAAAGGGGAATTCCATCTATGGATAAATTATTGAGAGTCTTTCTCATTCTTTCAATAGTGATTTTGTTTGTTGCAAACATTAACGCACAAACAAGCTCTCCGGATAAAATTCGAGCATACAAAATAAGTCAAACAATTAATTTGGACGGCAATCTCACCGAATCGGTTTGGCTGAAAGGAAAGCAAATATCAAATTTTACTCAGCGTGAGTTGAACGAAGGCAAACTCGCTACCGAACGTACCAAAGTAACAATCTTATTCGATGACAAAAACCTTTACATCGGTGTTTGGTGCTATGATGAAAATCCCGGCAAAATAGTAGCCGAAAAAATGAAACGTGATTTTAATTACAGTACGGAAGACAACATTAAAATTATTATAGATACATATAACGATAAACGAAACGGTTATTTGTTTGTGACCAATCCCAACGGCGCAAGATTTGATGCATTGGTGCTGGACAACGGAAAGTCAGTAAATTCAGCATGGGATGGTGTCTGGAATGTTAAAACTAAAATTACAGCCAAGGGCTGGTTTGCAGAATTCGAAATCCCTTTTTCCACATTAAAATTCAGCACCAAGGATAATTTGGTTTGGGGAATTAATTTTGAACGCAATATCAGAAGAAAACGTGAACAAGATTTGTGGCAGGGCTGGTCTCGTAATTATAATATAGAACAAGTCTCGCGTGCAGGAAAATTAATTGGCATCAAAGGTATCAGCGAAGTCACTCTTGTAGAATTAAAACCTTACGGTATAGCAGGCATTGAAAAAAAAGAGAAAACAGGAAGTAATTTTACTTCTAATATAGGCGGCGATATAAATTATCTAATTACACCAACTATGAAATTTAATCTTAGTATTAATACGGACTTTGCCCAGGTTGAATCGGACCAACTTCAGGTAAACTTAACCCGTTTTTCCTTGTTCTATCCGGAAAAAAGAGAATTTTTCCTTGAAGGACAAAACTATTTCGGTTTCGGACTCGGACACAGCATCCGTCCGTTTTACAGCAGGCAAATCGGTTTAGCACCCGACAGATCTACAATACCGATAATTGCAGGCGTTCGTTTGCTCGGAAAAACGGGAAACACTACCTTTGGCGGAATGAGCATTCAAACGGCGAAACAAGATTCCGTTCCTTCAACAAATTATACCGTACTTAGATGGAAGCAGGATGTTTTACGGCAATCCAATATAGGTTTAATAGGTGTAGGCAAATTTGAACCGAACAGGCAAAATGCAGTTTACGGCGCGGACTTTTTATACTCAACTTCAAATATTTTCGGGAATAAAAATTTTTCCGTAGGCGGCGCCTTTGCACAGAGTTATACTTCCGATGCAAACGAAAAAACGGGCTTGGCACACCGTTTATTTATTGATTATCCCAATGATATAATTGATTTTTCTGCCGTCTGGGATAGAGCAAGCGCTGACTTCAATCCGGAAACCGGCTTTTTGCGTAGAACAAATTATCAAATGTATAATGCCGATCTACGGATAAAACCTCGACCCAAATTTCTGCCTTGGATTCAGAAGTTTGTTTTTAAACCGTTTGATTTTAATTATTACATAGATGACAAAACTCATAAACTGCAATCTTTATGGACCGAGTTTCGACCTCTGGGATTCACGACTAAAAGCGGAGAATTTTTTGAAAGCAACATTCAACGAAGAGCAGAAAATTTAACGAAAGATTTTGAAATCCATAACGGTGTAATCATTCCAAAAGGGGAGTATTGGTTTACACGTTATGAACTTCAGTTTGCTACTTTTAAAGGAAGACCGGTTTATGGATTTCTTTTTGTGAACTGGGGTGATTTTTACACCGGTAAAAGAACAGAATGGTTTATCAGAAGCACTTTCCAGTTTAATAAAAATATTAGTATCGGTTCTGATTTTACACACAACTATATTAGTCTTCCCCAGGGAAGTTTTACGGTAAATGAATTAGGCGGAAGAGTTGACCTTGCAATTAGTCCAAACCTTTTCGGTTCTTTCTTCGGACAGTGGAACGATGAAGATAATAAAGTGGTTTTAAATTTTCGGGTGAACTGGATTCCCACGCCCGGAACAAATTTTTTCTTTGTAGTGAATGAATCTTTTGATACTTCGGATTCGGGATGGCACTCTTCCAATACAACCGTACTCACCAAAATAATCTGGCGTTTTGTTTTATAAAAATATCGGCAGGTGAATTAGAAAAGTCGGTGAAAAAATAAAACCGCTACGTACCAAAGGGGGTTAAAAATTCGCGAATTAGCGGCAATTTTTTTAGTAATTAATATTACTTAATATGAATATTGAACTAAAATTATCAATATTTTAAAACGATAGATTTTTATTCACAATTAAAGTTTCAAATCTTATGACTTCAAACAGAAAAGCAGGCATTCTTCTGCACATTACTTCGCTTCCAAGCAAGTACGGAATTGGCGACCTTGGAAGCAACGCATACAAATTTGTGGATTTTTTAGAAGCATCCGGTCAAAAACTCTGGCAGATTTTACCAATCGGGCCCACCGGTTACGGCGACTCTCCTTATTCTTGTTTTTCGGCTTTTGCGGGCAATCATTTATTCATCAGTCCCGAATTATTATTAAAAGACGGATTATTGAACGAGAACGATTTATCGGATATACCTGAGTTTAACACCACAAAAACGGAATTTAACAAGGTTAAGGAATTTAAAAACAAATTATTCAAAAAAGCATTTGAAAGATTCACTTCGGAAGGAAGCAAATTTAAAGATTCATTCGATACTTTTTGTTACGAAAACGCATTTTGGCTTGATGATTACGCTTTTTACATGTCCCTAAAAAGCAGTCATAACGGAGATGAATGGAGCAAATGGGAAGAAGAACTTGCCAAAAGAGATTTGGACGTACTTAAAACTTGGAGCGACAATCTAAAAGAAGAAATCAGTTTTCATAAATTTGTTCAATTCCTGTTTACCGACCAATGGTACAAATTAAAACTCTATGCAAACAATAAAGACATAAAATTGGTTGGCGACGTACCGATATTTATTGCATACGACAGCTCGGACCTTTGGGGCAACAAAGAGTTGTTTACCATTGACGAAAACGGAAAAGCCATATCGGTTGCAGGAGTTCCCCCGGATTATTTTAGTCCGACCGGACAACTTTGGGGCAACCCTCTTTACAAATGGAAAGAAATGGAGAAAAATAATTTTAACTGGTGGGTAAAAAGAGTGCGGCATCAATTAAAATATATTGACATTTTAAGAATAGATCACTTTCGAGGATTTGATGCTTATTGGGAAATTCCCGGAGGTGCCCCCACAGCCGAAAAGGGCAGATGGGTTAAAGGTCCCGGTGAAAAGCTTTTTAACAAACTAAAGGAAGAACTCGGTGAATTACCCATTATTGCAGAAGATTTGGGAGTGATTACAAAATCGGTAAATAAATTAAGAGATAAATTCAATTTTCCCGGAATGAATATTCTGCAGTTTGCTTTCGGTGACGGAATGGAAACAAGATTTTTACCCCACAATTTTAAAAAGAACTCGGTTGTTTATACCGGTACACACGATAACGATACAACCCGCGGTTACTTTGAAAAAGAAAAAAATAATGATAACAATATTTACAGCCATGCTCAGGAATACTTAAACTACTTCGGAGATAATCTAACGTTTGAATTAATTAGAACCGCTTACTCCTCTTCTGCCGATATCGTTATTATTCCCATGCAGGACGTATTAAATTTAGGCAGCGAAGCCAGAATGAATTTTCCCGGAACTCTGGGAGGTAACTGGGAGTGGAGATTTACCTGGGAACAGATAGACGAAAACTTAGCTTCAAAATACAAGCGGCTTACCGTACTTTATGAAAGACCTCCTTTTAAAAAAGATGACGTTGAAATAGAAGTGGAAGGATAAAACATTAATTTTCTAAAAATTTTGTTACTTCTTTATTAAAGGCATTTGGCTTTTCAAATGGTAAAAAGTGACCACATTCTGGTATCATCACTAACTTACTGTTGTTAATTTTACCGGCCCCGGATTCCGCTACTAACTTAGTTGTTAAATTTTTATGTAATTCCTTGTTGGGAATGAGGTAATCATTTTCTCCAAATAAAATTAAAGTTTGTTGTTTTATTAATTCTAATTTTTCAAATACAGGTTCGTTAAGCATTGTGTGAAGGGATTTAACAACAGATAAACAATAAAGTTTAAACTCTTTTGCATCTTTTATCGAAATTCTGTCTTCAATCATAAATTCAGCATCTCTTGGCATTTTATAAAAATTTAGAAACACATTTTGTCTTAATTGTTCTGCAGAATTATTTAATAATAAATCGACTGTCATAAAATTTTTCAAAATCTGACTTTCAAATTCATTAAATGTCTCAAAACCGGCTGTACCGGCTAAAATTAATTTACTAATTCTATCCGGGTATTTTAATGCGGTAAAAATTGAAATATGTCCGCCCATTGAATGACCTGCTAATGTAACCTGCTCTAATTTCAATTTATTCAAAAATTCAATTATTAAATTTGCATAAAAATCCATAGAAGCTGGATAATCATCTTTACTTGATTTACCGTACCCGGGTAAATCTATAGGAATACATCTGAAATGATTTTTTAAAATAGGAATGTTTTTTTTCCAAGCAGGCATATAGCTTGCCAAACCGTGAATAAACACAACAGCTTCTTTTTTATTCTCTCCTTCGTCTGCGTACGCTAATGTTATATTGTCTTTTAAGTTAGCAAACAGTGTTTTGTACGGATATATTAAATCGGAGAATTCCATTTAATCGTTTAAGTATTTTAATATGATTTTATTTACTTCTTTAGCTTTTTCAATATACACTAAATGACCGGCATCATTAACAGGTTGCAATTTACAATTTTTTATTTGTTGTGCAGCTGTGCTAAATATAGCTGCCGGTTTTAAATTATGAAAATATTTATTAGGTATTAAATTATCATTTGTACCGAAAATAATTAGTGTAGAAACAGACAAATTTTTTAATTTTTGAGAGGTAGGTTCAGATAACATTCCTTTTACACTTTTTACAACCGCATTAGCATAACCGTCAAAATCATTTGAATTTTTCAATTCTGTTCTTTCTTTTATTAACCAATTAACTTTTGAGTTCCATTTATAGAAATTATTTTTAATATTAATTTCAATTCCTTTTTCGTCTAATGATTTTATTGCATCAACCGTCAAATAATTAGCTAATATATTTGATTGTGTCTTATTGAATGATTCTATTCCTGCTGGGCTTATCAAAATTAGCTTATTAATTTTATCGGGATATTTTAATGTAAAAGTAATAGCAATCTGTCCTCCCATTGAATGACCTATTAAAACGAAATTATTGATATTTAATTTATCAACAAATTTTTTTATTTCATCTGAAAAGAAAGACATACTGTAGGAATAATTTCCTTTCTCTGATTTTCCATAACCAGGTAAATCTATTGCAATTACACGGTATTTTTTTGCTAATTCAGGAATATTATAGCGCCAAAAACCGGCATTACTACCCAATCCGTGTAACAATAAAATAGTATCATTTCCTTTACCGGTATCTATATAGGATATGTAAGGATCTTGCAGAATAGTTTTGGTAGAAAATCCATAATTCAATTTATACGGTTTTTTAATATGTTGTTTATCTATCTGAGCTGATAGCGAATAATTTATCAGCATCACTAAAAATAAGGCAAATTTTAATATTGTTTTTCTTTTCATCTTCTTGGTAAAATAAATTATTGAGACTTCTGAAAAATTAAAAATTTAGTCATACTGTCCGTCAGCTGACGGATTATTTCAGTATCTAAAAGCTGAGATTTTGAAATAAATTCAAAATGACAAGAAGTATTTTAATTAAAAAAAATAATTTTTCAGAAGTCTCTATTATTATATCGGATTTTAATTAAGGGACTTATTTCAAATCTTTAAGTTTCTTTCTATCAATTTTACCCGCTTCATTTCTCGGTAGTTCTATAAGAAATTCAACATATTTAGGAATTTTATATTTAGCTAATTTATCCGAACAAATTTTAATTATCTGTTCTTCGGTTATTTTACATTCATTTTTGATTACTATAAAAGCTTTTCCAACTTCACCCCATTTTTCGTCGGCAACTCCTATTACAGCACAATCTTCAATACATTCATTAGCTAAAATAATTTTTTCAATTTCTGAGGGATAAACATTTTCCCCGCCGGAGATAATCATATTTTTCTTTCTGTCAACAACATAAAAATAACCTTCTTCGTCTTTTCTTAACATATCACCTGTGTAAAACCAACCGTTTTTAATCGTCTTAAAAGTCTCTTCCGGTTTATTCCAGTAACCGGGAGTTACCACCGGAGATTTTAAGCAAAGTTCGCCTACTTCATTTTTTGCACATTCAATACCATTTTCATCAACAATTTTTGCATTTATATAAAAATTAGGAAAGCCGATTGAACCGATTTTTCTGATAGCATCATCTTGGTGTAAAGAAAAACAATTTGGTCCAACTTCTGTAAGTCCGTATCCTTGACGAATGAAGACACCTTTTTTATGCCATTTATTTATTAACGGAATCGGCATCGGGGCCCCTCCAACAACAGCATACCTTATAGATGATAAATCTACTTTCTCAAATAATTTCGATTGAGCCATCATTTGTAACATTGTGGGGACGCCGAAAAATATCGTTGTTTTTTCTTCCTCAAATAATCTAAGAATTAGCTCAGGCTCAAAATTAGGAAGCAGTGTAAGAGACGCACCGTGATGAATGAAAGGGGTTAACAGTACATTCCAACCACCGGTATGAAAGAAAGGTGCAAAGTTTTGTGTGTGGTCATTCGAATTAATATTTAATCTTAATTCCGTATTGATAGAATTCCAAAACAACATCCTGTGATTGATCATTACACCTTTGGGTATTCCGGTTGTACCGGATGTATATAAAATTAGTACGATATCATCTGCAGAAATGACCTCTTCTATCTCAAAACCAACCTTTTTTATTTTATCGAAAGCAAATTTTGTGAATTTATTAAGTGTTGAAATTTGTGTTTTTGATTTCAGGGATTTAAGCTTATTTACATTTTCTTCAAATGATATATCGTAAACGATTAAAGAAGGATCAGAATCTTCAATAAGATAATCAATTTCAATTGGTGTTAATCTAAAATTTAACGGAACAAATATTACACCTATTTTTATACAAGCGAAAAAAAAGAAAACGTGTTCAATTCGATTTAAAGAATAAAACGCTAGACGATCTCCCTTTTTTAGATTAAATTCATTTACAAGATTATTAGCAAGGGCGTTTATTCTTAAATTAAAATCATAGTAAGTCCAATTTCGGTTAGAACTATAATCTTTAAATACTAAATTATTCGGTGTGTATAAAGCCCACTTTTTTATCCAGTCAAAATAATTAGGATTAATCATAATGCTTTACAATCTTATTTTATTATTACTTTCATTCTTATTATTAAAATAAATATATAAAATAATTGCAGTTAACAAAGAAATAATTATTGCCGTAGCTGCAGCAACTCCGGGATTTTCACCCGTTGCTTTACTAAAAGGAATAGGAAGTTTTCCGTAGTACATTGTAAAATGTACAATTACGGCTGTAACAGAAGAAACTATCGGTATTATTTTATTAATGTTCTTTAAATAAATACCGAACAAAATAGGCACAAATGCCGCTGCAAAAAAAGCATACACTCCGTTTTGTGCAAAAATGCCGACACTTAATTTTGGGTGAATCAATTGACTGTAACTTAAATATACAGAAACAAGAGCCAAAGATAAGATTGTGATTCTGTTTATAGTTATTCCTGCTCTTTCTTTTTTCTTTTGTTCTAAGGGCAAATGATTTTTGAATAATGGTTGAATAATATCTGAAGTTATTGTTGACGCCAAAGCTTGAATTAAACCTTCAAGTGTGGAAAGTCCGGCGGAGATCAATCCCATAACAACTAAAATAGCAGTATATACTGAAAATTTTTGCACAACATAGGCTGATAATATTCCATCCATTTTTAATGTAAAGCCGCTAAATTTTAATTCAGGGAATGTAATACGAGCATAAAAACCTGTAAATATTACTAAAAAGAAAAGAACTTCCGTTATAATACCCACAAAAAGATATTTATTAACATCTTTATTGGTTTTTAATAATAAAGATTTTGTAAGAATATGCGGTTGACAAATTATAGCAACGCCTACAATCATAGGGACAATGATCAATTCAAAATAATCTCTAAACAAAAAACTATTTTCATTTGTAAGCTGAGTTAATTTTGGATCTATCGAATTAAGGTTGGATAAAAATCCGCTGACACCGTTGCTAAAATGTTCATAACCCGAACCGAGTAAAATAAAAGCAACAATTATCATTAAAAGAGCTTGAATAGTATTTGTATACACCATAGAGTTAGCGCCGCCGAACATCATATATCCAAAAACGAAAACAACAATGCCAACAAGTACATTAATTTCTGAAACATCGAGTGACTTCGAAATTATTTTTGTTAAACCAACCAAAATCAGTACGATAAATGTTATTAACAATAATGAAAGAAAACTAAAAAATAATGTTAAACCGGGACTTTTGTACTTTTTACCGATCCATTCGGCTAAAGTTAATGCTTTTATTTGTGCACCGTATTTTCTAAATCCCTTTGAAAGTATTACCAAAGAAATTAAAGCCGAAAGAGGTAAAAACACACCGAAAGAGAGAAAAGCGCTTAATCCGTATAAAGCTACAAACCCGGGGTTGATAATAAATGTAGCCGCGCTTGTAATTGAAGCTGCTAAAGCAAAACCTACTGCAACAGGTGAAAAATTCAAACTACCAACTGCGTAATCAGATATATTTTTTGTTTTTAAGGCGCCTCTTATAACAAAATATATAATGATAACAGCATAAATAAGAATTGCTATCCAGATTAAACTTGCTAATTGGGAATTTACATTACTTCCCATCGTGGATTTCCTTTGTTATATTAAACGAATAAATTTACCATCTAAAGGCAGCTCCGGCAAAAGCAAGTCCACCGCCCGAACCCATTAAAACAATTAAATCGTTTTCTTTAATCTTTTTTTGTTTTACTGCGTCATCAATTGCCATAGGAATGCAGGCAGAGCCGGTATAAGCATATCTATCCATTATTGTGTGTGCCTTTGCATGTTCTACTCCCAAAACATCTAATGTCTGATAAATAGTATTAATATTTATTTGTGTAAAAAAATAATGGTCTACATCTTCCGGTTTAGCATTAATACGAGATAGAATATTCGTTATAGTTTTTGACCATTTTTTCACGTTAAATTCTTTAGGAAATTTGCTCGCAAATTTTAATAAATTATCTTTGCGGGCTAAAACATCCGAAGTAATTGGCTTATTTGTTCCCCCTGCATAAATGCCCATCCAGTTATGATATTTACCTTCGGTATGTAATTCGCTGTCAAGAAAACCGCGGGTTGTATTTTCTTTAGACTGTAAAATTACGGAGCCTGCACCATCAGCGAACAGATTAACTGTTTTCTTATCTTTCTTATCTAAATATTTACTCATAGCATAAGCACCGATAACCAGAACATTGTTATATCTTTTATCGGCAATTATATATTTTGAACCAATATCTATTGCCGTAACAAAACCGGCACAAGCAGTATTAATGTCAAAAGTACCTGCATTTATAGCTCCTATTCTATATTGCAGAACCGAAGCGGTTGATGGAGAAATATATTCGGGAGTATCCGTTGAAATAATGATTAGGTCTAAATCTTTTGCTTCTAAATGAGCATTTTTCAATGCTCTTTCTGCTGCGTGTTGGCAAAGATCAGCAGTTGATTCATTTTCTCTACACCAATGTCTTTCGTATATATGAAGATTTTCTTCTAACCAATTACTTACATTTTCTCCGAGTAATTCATCAAAAAAAGAATTTGATACAACACAACCGGGGGCAAAAGACCCTGTAGAAAGAATAACAGCATTTCTCATATTTTTTACTATTAAATTTTTTAAAAAGAATAAGAAATAAAAACATCCTGCATTGAAATCAATTTTATTCTCAATACAGGATAAATTATTTTAAAATATTTATAGTTAGAAATTAAATTTTACTTCAGCAGAAAATAATCTGCTAATAAAAGGTGATCCTACAAATTCTCTTTCTGTAGTATCAAATAAATTTGAAACTTGTGCGGAAAGAGTTATATTTTTATTGAACCTGTAACCGGCTCCAATATCAAAGTTTACAAACCCACCTAGCGGACCATAGTTCCAGGTTCTTCCAACCCTTGCATTTTCAACAACAGGGGAACCGCCTACAACTAAATTAGTATTTGTTGCTGCCGCTACGTTAATACCTGAGAAGAAATCATAAGATTGAACCCAACGACCGAATATAGTACCATAAAACTTATTATAGCTTATATTTACTCCGAAACCTAATTTATTTTTAGGAGTATTGATAGGAAGATCTAGATCAGTTACTTTACCATCTCTGTTTCCGTCATTCTGCATATCATTTTTATCGAGACTAAAATCAAAATAAGAATAATTAAATATTAGATTTACATAATCATTTAAGTAATAATTTAATCCGATATCTACACCATAAGTATTTACATTACCGAAATTTAAATATGTTAGAACAAATGCTGAACCTGTTGCAGGTGTGCCTGGTATAACCTCCTGCATTGATTTGTCACCCCGTTTTACCACAAAAATTCCTTTTGCGGCATTAGCAATATTAATTACAGGGCTTAAGAAATGCTTTGAAGTATTGTAATAACCGTTAACATCAATATAAAGTTTATTTTTAATTATACCTTTATAACCGGCTTCAAATGTGTTTATTGTTTCAACTTCTAATTTTGGTATCTTAGTTCCATCACTAAGAGTAAAACCTTCGCCGTTACCAAGTAACAAACCCCCAAAAATATTTGCACTTAAATTTAATATTGTAGGTGCAGCTATACCTTTGCTGTAAGTTACACGAAAGGTTCCTGCTCTTCCAGTATATGTAATACCTGCTTTTGGAATAAAGTTAAATCCATAAAGATCGTGATTATCTGCTCTTGCTGCAGCCATTAATTTCCAACCTGTATTTTTGATTTTGAATTCAAACTGAGCATAACCGCCGTATTGATTAAGTTTGATAGGACCGTCAGCATCTAATAAATAAGTTTGCTTACTATTTGCTATATCTTCCTGCCATTGAAAACCTGCTATAACGTTTAATTGTGAGAATGTTTCATTTACTTGTACTTCTCCGTTCCATCTTCTTGATGCATCTTTAAATACTGCACCTCGATTTAAAGCTATACCTGTGGTAGGTGAAGTAGGAAACCAATACTCTTTGAAAGACCTTGTTGCAGCTTCTTTTTGACTAAATCCTGCATTAATAAAACTATAGTAATTTTGAGTTCTTTGATTCATTGCATATGTATCAGAAGTATTACTCCAAGTATGATAAATTTGTGCAAACAAGTGCTTTGAAACATATCTGGCTTGCAATATATTTATTTTCCAATCTTTTATTTGATTTCTTCCGGCATTTGTTACACCAATATTATTACTATTGCTGCCACCATATGTTAATATAAGATCGTTCCCTTTTTTTGGGGTAAAATATAATGAAACACCACCTCTAAGAGCATCAAATTTTCTATCTAAATCATATTCAGGATATGCTTTTGTTCCAACATAAACACTGTCTGTATAGTTAAAATCTATACCTCTTGAATATTCACCAGTTATTTTTAGTGCAAATTTTTTGTTGAAGACTTTAGCGTATCTTATTCTTCCACTAAAAACACTTTGAGCTCCTCCACCGATTGCAATTGTTGTTCCTTGTGAATATCTTGGATCTTTTGTAATGGTATTGACCAAGCCATTATGTGCGTTTGGTCCGTATAGTGCTGCTGCAGGTCCTAAAATTACTTCAACACGCTGTATATCTTCTTTAATAATTGTACCTAACGCGCCTAAAGGCAAGCCGGTAGCAATTAAAGTAGCAAGTCTATTATCATTCATTTGAAGATTTTTAGAATTAAATGCACTGTTAAAGCCACGGATATTTATACCTGTTCCAATTACACCTGTTCTAATATAATCTACTCCTTTTTGCCGTGCCAATAGTTCACCAGGATTAAATGATGGTAAATTTTCAATATCTTTTGAAGTAATAACATCAATAGTAGCTGGTGCTTCTGTAATTTTTTCAGGGCGCTTCGAAGCTGTTACAACAATTTGTTCCCCAATTATTACTGATTTGTTTAACAAAATATCAAGATTCAAAATTATGTTATCGGAAATAGTAATATCTTTTACCATAGCTGAATAACCGATATAACTGATTTTAATTGTGTAGTTACCAGTTGGAATATTAGAGATGCTAAAATAACCATTAGCATCGGTAGAGCCTCCTATTTCTGTACCGGTAAAAACTATGTTTGCCCCGACCAAAGGTTCTTTTGTTGAAGCATTTTTTACGGTTCCTTTTAATTCCCCTTGTCCACCCAAAACTGTTGAAATAAGAGAAAGGCAGAAGACTGCTAAAATAGTCAATTTTCTTACCATGATTTATTCTCCATAAATTTGTTATTAGATTAGTTAATTATTTTTATTAAAAGGGTAATTAGAATATTATAATAAATTTTAGATTATATTATTTATATGCTTTAGTTAATTAAACTATAAGCCCGCCGTCAATGCTTAATACTGCTCCATTAATAAAATCTGCTTCATTACTGGCCAGAAATAAATATGCATTTGCAATATCTTCCGGTAAACCCAACCTGCCTAATGGCGTTTTTACTTCCATATTTTTAACTACATTTTCAGGCATTTTTTTTACCATTTCCGTAGCAATAAAACCGGGTGCAACTGCATTAACATTTATTCCTTTTCTGCCTAATTCACGTGCCCAAACTTTCGTCATTCCTATTACGGCAGATTTAGAGGCTACATAATTAGTCTGCCCAAAATTTCCATACAAACCCACTACTGAACTTGCACTTATAATTTTTCCAGAACCTTGTTTAATCATTACCGAAGCAACCGCCTGAGTACAGTTGAAAACACCAGTTAAGTTTATGTCAATTACTTGTTGCCATTGTTCCTTTGTCATTTTTAATAATGTTGAATCTTTAGTAATTCCAGCATTATTGATTAATACATCAATACGTCCAAATTTTTGGACCACTTCTTTAACAGCATCATTAATTTCTTTAGAATTTGTTACATCAACTTTTTGAAAGAAAACATTACTTTTATTTTCCATTTCTAAATCAACATCCCACAAAACAACAATGGATCCTTCTGTAATAAATTTTTCAACCGTAGCTTTACCAATGCCTTTAGCACCCCCTGTTATTATTGAAATTTTTTTATCTAATCGTTTCATATTATTTAATGTTTTGTACTTTTGAAATTTTTAAAACGTTAAGAACAAAAAAATATAGCTAAGTATATAACTTTTTACGTTCTTTAGACCATTCAGTTAAAAAATTTTCGAAATGTTTTTCCATCAATGTATAAAAAATTTCCATTTCGGTTAACCTTTCTTTTAATCTATTCAAAGATTTATTACTTTCTTTTTGTACAGAATCCTTTAAACTTTTAGCAAGGCGTGTATTACTTTTTACTAATTCAAAATTATTACGAAAAGCATTTTCAAATATTTCAGGTTGAATTTCATAATAGTCTTTTCTTCCAGATGGTTGCCAGACACGTCTAATAAGATTTTTATCTCTTAATCTTTTCATTAATTGACTAACAGGTCCTTTACTACGGTGTAAGTTCTCACATATTTCATCTAATGACAATGGTTCTGGTGAGAATACCAATAAAGCGACAACATGCCCCATAATTTTTGACAAACCGAATGCTTTATAGGCATAACCGAAATTTTGTATTATTTCTAATTTTACTTTATCGACAGGCATTTTATAATTTTAAACGTTTGATATAAATGAAACGTTTCAAACTAAATTAATTTTATTATAATGTCAATAGGTGAATAAAAATAATTTAAACTACGAATTGAGTCATAAAAAATGTAACCGAAGGCAACAAAAATAATAGACGTTGCGT
>CAZAOG010000024.1:0-25893 GCA_964486645.1 uncultured Ignavibacteriaceae bacterium
CTTAATACCTTTTTATCAATTTTACCGACGCTGGTTTTTGGGATTTGTTCGACAAAAATAAATTTATCCGGTACTGCCCACTTTTCTATATTACCGGCTTTAACGTGCGCCATTAGTTTTTCGGAACATTTTTCTACTATTATTTTTTCTTTGCATTCCGGTTTCGGAACTATATAAGCTATCGGTCTTTCACCCCATTTTTCATCGGGTACTCCGATTACCGCAACATCGGCAACTTCTTCACATTGACTTATCATACTTTCCAATTCTAAAGATGATATCCACTCACCGCCGGTTTTAATTACGTCTTTTAACCGATCGGTAATTTTTAAATATCCTTCCTCATCCCGGTAAGCGATGTCGCCGGTATGCAGCCAGCCGTCTTTCCACAATACTTCCGATTGAGCTTTTAGCTTAAAATAACCTTGTGTAAGCCAAGGTGTACGGACTACAATTTCTCCCACATGGTCTTTGCCCGGCGGTAATTCGTTTCCGTTGGAATCTACAACCTTCATCTCTACCAAGGGTACCGGAAAACCCGCACGAGTAACCACATCAACTTTCTGTTCTTGATTATAATCAAGCATGTAATCTTTAAGATGAGCTATTGTTAAAATCGGACAGGTTTCAGACAAGCCGTAACCCGAAGCTACTTTAATATTGCGTTCCATCGCTTTTTGTGCCAGTCCTTTTGAAAGGGCAGACCCTCCGATGACAACTTTCCAATTACCAAAATCAATATCCTTTGTCGCCGGACTCGATAAAATCATTTGTAAAATTGTAGGCACGCAGTGTGAAAAAGTAACTTTATGCGTTAAAAATAATTTGAGTATCATTTCGGGTTCATAACGACCGGGGTAAATCTGTTTAATACCCATTAAAACCGCCATATACGGAACACCCCAGGCATGTACGTGAAACATCGGTGTAAGCGGCATATAAACATCATTACAATTGAAGTTTACCGGTTCGGGGTGCATACTTAAATCCGCCAGACCGGTAATGGCCTGCAGCACTAACTGCCGGTGCGTAAAATAAACTCCTTTGGGATTTCCCGTTGTTCCGGTAGTATAAAATGTTGTGGCAACCGTGTTTTCGTCAAAATCCGGGAAATCAAAAGTATCGGATTGTTCGGTTAATAATTTTTCATATTCACCTGCAAATTCAAATTTGCTTTCGGGTAATTCGCTGCCGTCGTCAATAACAATTATTTTTTTTACCGATTCAAATTTCGGGTACATAATATTTACAATCGGGAAAAAATCTTTATGAACAATTAAAATTTTGTCTTCGGCGTGGTTTATTGTGTAAAGCATCTGTTCGGGGGAAAGCCTTATGTTAATTGTATGAAGGATGGCTCCAATCATCGGTACGGCAAAATAATTTTCCAGGTATCTATGACTGTCCCAATCCATTACGGCAACCATATCACCTTTTTTTACATCAAGACTTGTTAATAAATTAGCAAGTTTATTAATGCGTTTATAAAAATCGGTGTAAGTATATTCAGATACATTTCTGTAAATAATTTTTTGTTCAGGTTTCCACTGACGGGATCTCGTTAATAATTTTTTAATTAATAACGGATATTCATAACCGAAGCCGTCATAATTTTTCATTACACACCTTTATTTTATTACTGTTTGAAAATACAAAATTTTTTAATTATTAAAATCTAAAAATTTTAAAATTATAAACAGTCTTTACTTAGTTGGAAATTTTGAGAATGGGTTTTACTTTAAACTTTCGTAAAACATACCGATGTAACCCCTTAGGGCAAAACCGCTTGTACCGACTGAAAGAAGTGTGGATATATGTACCGGTTTACAACCGGAATGGCGATTAATAAACCCAATTTAAAAAATAGAATTTAGTTTATTTTTATACTTTTCTTTTACCACCTTTGAGTTTAACAGTAAACCGGAAATTAAAGTGATTATAATAACAACCGCTAAAATAATTGCCATTCTAACCCAAGGGATGCCTAAACTCATTCGTTCATTTATTAAAACATAAAGAGTATAAAACCATACCAAAACTCCGCCGTAGGTAAAAATTTGTAATACTATTAAAACCCATCTTCTTTTAATTAGCAGTAATAAGGGTAAGAAAAGATAAGCTGCCGTTAACAGTATTTCACCTTCTCTTAAAAAGTGAGCACTTAATAAAACGGAAGATAAAATAATTAGTACAACTCTAAGAATCATTGATAAAATAATTTTATGTTTTTCTTAAATATTAATTTTTGTAATCTCTAATTGTAAAATAATAAAAAAAAGCGAATTATTAATTTATAAGTAATCCCATTATATAATTATCCGTAAATTTTCCGCCGATGCAGATTTCCCTTTTTAGTCTTCCCTCTATTTCAAACCCGAAATCTTCGTATAATTTTATAGCTTTTTTATTATCGACGGATACTTTTAAATTTATTTTCCGGGTTATACCGTTAGCTTTTGCCCAGGCCAACATTTCATTCATCAAAAGTTTTGCTATTCCCAAACCCCAGTATTCTTTTAGAACGGCAATACCGAAATCCCCGTTATGTTTTGTTCTTTCTTTTTGTTCCGAGAATACGGATAAACTACCTGCCGGTTTTCCATCAATTTCCGCAAGCAGCATTAAATTGTTTTTGGTTTTAATCCTTTCTTTTATAAACTTTTTTTCTTCTTTTAAACTTAGCGGAAAGCCGTTTTCGCCGAATGATAAGTAATCGGTTTCTCCGCCCATTTTATTTAATAAATTTATTAAATTTTGTGCGTCACTTTCTTTGATGCTTCTGATAGTTAGTATTGTATTATTTTTCAATTGTTTTTGTACCTTCATTAAATAAGGGTATTCGTAGATTAAAAATAAAACCTGAACCCAAGTCTCATCATAATACCGCTCATATCAAATCTTCTTTCAAACACTTTAAACTTACCCGTTGCAGCATCTCGTACGTCAAACTGCCGGCTCGGTTCCGAATTGTTGTATGCAATTTCAATTATACCGTCCGAGCGTTCGCCCAATTCGTAAGAGACTCCTCCGCCTATCTTCCAAGCAAAATCCACGGCGCCTTGGAATTCGTTGTTATCCGGGTTGTCATAGTTTCTGTAAAAAATTAGTAAAACTTCCAAACCGACCGCTCCTGTTAAATATGCTTTTGCTCTTGGTGCTATTGGCCAGCTTCCGGTAATATTTCCCATTAAAGGAATTGCGTGTAAATTTGTTTTAGCCCTTAATTGATTGAGCGAGCTGTTCGGTCCGAAGAAATTGTCAAATTCGGAAACAAGATTCCGGTCAACATAATTTTTGTTGAACCAGTCAACGCTTAATCCTGCCGTGAATGTGTTATCGATAAACCAGCCCGTTTCATAACCTATTATAAATCCTGCGTCTGTTGCGGAAGGATTGAAAACGCCGAGTTTTATTGTACCCGTTTTGTTTTGAGATAAAATAAACGGTGAAGTAAACATTAACGCTATTGTAAGAATAAAAATCTTTTTCATTTTTAAACCTGTTTTAATGGGAAAAAGCTTTCTACGTCCAAATAAAGTGCCATCAAAAAAAAGCCGATTTTGAATTATTTCAAACACTTTAATTTAGTATTGTACAGAATAATAAACAAAACGTTTTTGATAAATGGACAGGACGAGTTTATAAATATTGAAAACAATAAAGGTAAAACACGCGGTTTTAATTGTTAACCAAATTGTCATTCGTCAATATGATATAATATTCCGTAGACAAAAGGAGACCAAATTGATGTTTTAACTTCGGCTTTTTTCAGTGCTTCATTTACCCAAACGTTACAAGTTCTGTAGAAAGAGAAACTGCCGCGGGCTTCAAAAAAATAATCATTTTCAGAGTACCCCGGAACTTCAATTCTTATAAATTTCTTGTCCTTGTTTTTCTTAAAAGTGTTTTCAATAAATGAATTTAATTTTTCAACCTGAACTTTACACAGGTCTATTTTTTTCCACTTTACGAAGGGCCTCTTGTAAAAAATAACATGCATTGCGGTTTCGCTATTTAGAAACAAAGCTTTGAATGCGGTGCTAAAAGTTAAATCGCTCCAGGTAGCTGTGTTAATGTAAAATTCTTTATCACCCCAGCCGAAAGATATGTATTTAACGCCATCCTGAACTTGTAAATCGGCAATAAAATTTTCCCCCAGATTTTTTTTCGGAACAATAATATCCAAATGAATTCCGTTTGATGAAATAAAAATATTTTCTGTTTTCACACAATCAAGTTTTTGCGGCTTGGTGCTGATTAAAGATAATATTACGGCAGTTAAAAAATACCCTGCGATAAGAGTAAATAATATCCAAACGGTTCTTTTAAGATAGATCAAAAATCTTTTCATTTATTCATCGCGCTGTCAATAAAATTTCTTTCTTTTCCGAAAGATTTAAAAAAGATACAAAACTGCAATAGTTATTATCGTAAGGGAAGAAATTCCTATAGGGAACCAAACGGGTGCTATCCATGGCTTCGGTATTAAAAAAAGGACATCGATAGTTGTAAAATTAGGAGGCCATTTAATCAATAAGTAAAGAGAGATATAATAAAACAGATCCCAAAACGCGAAAGTCCAAAGAAAGACGACTAATTTATCAAGCCACGTTTCCCCGACCAAGAGGGTTAAACTTACAAGCATTATAATGGTTGCGGCTTCTCTGGTTTTTTCTATAAAAATATAGCGTTTGGGAAATCTTTCAAGGGATATTTTATTTGATTCGGTGTCAATAATTCCAAGCATCTTACGAAGATAAACCACGACCACTCCTTCCAAATGCGCCATGGCAATTCCGAAAAGGGCTAACAGTAAAAATTTTTCCGGCATGATATTATCCTTTTAATTTGGGGATTTATAAACGGTATCATAATAAAAAATAATGTACTTATATTAATCAATATCTAAAAATTAAATCAATAAATGGAATTATTAAAGGAATTTATTAAACACACCGCTTTTTGTTTTCTTAATTTAATTTTACGCTGAATTTCTTTTTGGAAATTCTATTTATTTTTGAGCTCATTTTTAGGAAGGAAGGCATTAAGTAGGTAATTGATCCGGATCTGCCGATCATAAAAGCAATAGTGGCAGCTACGGCGCCGACGGCATCAAAATATTTAATGGAAATAAAAAGTGCGATTAAAATACCGGCTGCTTCCGTAATGGTAGCAAGGGTTATAGGTTTGGTAAATCTGGATTCTACAAGTACCGCTCTCTGAAAATTTATCATTACCGCTAAACCCGGCATTAGAATCATAATCTGTAAAGGTATTTTTGCAAAGTGTGTTAATTCCAAATTCAGTCCCGATACCGTGTTGAACCAAAAATCCAATAACGGTGTGAACGCGATGAAGGTTAAAGTTAAAACAACAAATAAGCCCAAAAAGGAGGCGAAATTTTTTAGTACCGGATAACTGTTTTTATATTCCGTAAGTAAAGCAACCGTAACTTCGTGAAAAGAAAGTCCGAGACTTCTAAAGATAAATACAAATGAAGTAACGACCGGCAGTACCGCAAGCGATTCAATAGGGTGACTGCTTTGACCGATAAAGAAAGTAACAAGCGGCTGAACGGCAAGCGTAATTATTGAAGTTAGTGCAAGCGGATAATAAAAATTATAGATTCCTTTGTATGTAAGGTTTTCGTTTTCCGGATTTATCGAGCTTTTATTTTTTAATTTCTTTACGGTTTTCCACGCCATAATTTTACTTGCAATTGCCTCGCAGGAAACTCCGACCGAAAGCGCCGAAGCTCCGACCATCACACCGTCAAAGTTGCTGAATGAATAAAGAAGCAAAGCGGTTATGCTCATTGAAGATAAACGAATAACAGTTCCGTAGGCGACTCTTCTCGTTAGATTATTTCTGATGAGAATTCCCTGGTAAAACCTTCTGTAACCGATTGCACCCGGCCAAGGAAGAAGAATAATCATTGATTTGTAAGTAAGGTCTGCAACGTGTTGAGGAAGTTCTATAATTCCGATTGCAAAAAAATCGAACACGACCGGTATAATAAAAACAAGCATCAGAAGCGTTACAACAGTATTTACGGTGTAAACAAAATTCCTCAATTTAAAATATGACTGCCCGTCTTTAACCAAAGCGGTCGAAGCACTCATAAACATTATTACCGGTGCTTCAATCATCAGTGCGAACGAAAATGCAACACCGTAAGCTGCAAGATTAAATTTTGGTTCAATCATTCTTGCAATAACCGCTGCGAGAAAAGGACCTTCAACGGACATCATCAACCAGGTTGCGGCAAGAGGAATCCAGAATTTAAATATGGTTTTATATGTTAGTTTTTTTTGAGTGATTGTAAATGATATTTATTGTTAAAATACGATAGCAGCTTAATTATTTTCGTTAGACGAATATTCAAAATATTAATTATAGAAACCGTTTATATCAATTTGAATATAAAAATTTTTAATACTGTTCAAAATAATTTTAAAATGGATAAAAAAAACTCCGGCAAACAAAAAAAGGGACGTAGATTTTACGTCCCTGTTAACTCTAATTTATATAAAATAAATTAACCTAAGTATGCCTTTAGATTTTTACTTCTGGAAGCATGTTTCAGCCTTCTTAAAGCTTTTTCTTTAATTTGTCTTACGCGTTCACGAGTAAGGTCAAATTTTTCGCCAATTTCCTCTAAGGTTGCAGATCTTTCGCCGTTGATACCGAAGTAAAGTTTTAACACTTTAGCTTCTTTTTCGGTAAGCGTAGATAGTGCTCCTTCAACTTCTTTTTTCAAGGATTCCTGCATTAAAGTGGTATCGGGTGAAGGATGATGTTTGTTTGGTATAACATCAATCAAACTGTTTTTGTCGTTGTCCCCGGAAAAAGGAGCATCCATAGAAACGTGGCGTCCCGAGATTTGAAGCGCATAAGCAACATCTTCGGGTTCCATTTCCAAAATATTGGCAAGTTCGCTTGTGGTCGGTTTTCTTTCAAATTCTTGTTCCAAGTCACGGTAAGCTTTGCTGATTTTGCTCAATGAACCGACCCTGTTTAAAGGAAGTCTTACTATTCTCGACTGATCGGCAATAGCCTGCATAATAGATTGCCTTACCCACCAAACGGCGTAAGAAATAAATTTGAAACCTCTGGTTTCATCGAATCTTTTTGCTGCTTTAATCAAACCGAGGTTGCCTTCGTTGATCAGGTCACCTAAAGAAAGACCTTGATTTTGAAACTGTTTTGCTACACTGACAACAAACCTGAGGTTTGCTTTTGTTAATTTATCTAACGCAGTTCGGCTGCCCTTTTTTATTTGAATGGCTAATTCAATTTCTTCTTCGGGTGTTAATAAGTCAACTTTACCTATTTCCTGTAAGTACTGATCTAAAGATTTACTTTCGCGGTTCGTGAATTGCTTGGTAATTCTCAATTTGCATTCTCCTTATTATTTAAATTCCTAATTTACTTGTCGCCTGTCGACAGACAGTTTCTATACATCATCCGGGCAAAAAAAGTTCCTTAACCGGTTCAAAATATCAACAAAAAAGATACCAAATATACAAAAATATTTGGTCAATCTAAAAACATTTTTTAAATATATTTATTTTAAAATTTAGGAATAAGTCAAGAATTTCTCCCTTTTTGAAATTTTTAAAAATTATAAGACCATTCTTGAGCAAAGAAGCGGCTTTTTGTACCAATTATTTGCCATTATTTTCATATTTTTAATATCTATGTTTAGATAAAAGAATTTGTAACAAAACGGGGAGGTAATTTTGATGAAACATCTTAAAATATCATCATTGACTCTTCTTGCGGCAATTTTATTTGTTCAGGGCTGCTCTTCAACTGTTTACGAAACACAAATAAAAACGGATATTAATAATAAGTACGACACGGAATTTCCCTATAAAGACAGCTCGCCTGTATTAGAAAAAATAAGTGAAACAATACACAGGATCAGCAGTATTGCTTTCTATGAAGCCTACGTTTTTGATCAAAGCGCTAATATTCTTTTATCGGAAATAAATGAAGATAATTTAGAAACCAAGGCTAATGAAAAAATATTTTTTAACAAAACCGGCTCCGGCACTGCAACCGTAATATATTCCGTTAATCGGAAATTAGCACTGCTTACAAGCAGTCATATTGTTAATTATCCCGATACTATTATTTCTTACTGGGCTGATAAGAGGGGAGTGCTGACCGATTATGTGAAAAGTATTTCGTTTAAGAAAAATGAAAATATTTACGCGGTTGGTCTGCCCGAGCTGGGAAATCTTTCTTTATTAGCCTCAGACAGAAAAGTAGATTTGGCTTTGTTAGGCATCACTTTTTCCGTCGACTATCCCGGCAAATTTCCTTCACTGCCTATTCCCATCGGACATGCATCTGAATTAAATTGGGGATCGTTTGTATATATTTTCGGTTTTCCGATTAATTACAAAATGGTATCGCACGCAATTGTAAGCAGACCTAATTTTAATAACACCGGAGAATTCCTTATAGACGGCGTTGTAAACCGCGGCTTCAGCGGAGGTTTGGTTATAGCTATTCGAAACGGAATTCCGAATCTCGAGTTAGTCGGTATAATACGCTCCGTCCCTAAAGATGTACGATACATTCTTAAACCCGAAACCTTAAAAGACAACAAACGGTACGATCCTTTGGTGCCTTATAAAGGTGATGTGTATTTAAATACGCTGGAAAAAATAAATTACGGCATTGCAAAAGTTATTTCTACCGAAACAATCGATCAATTTTTAGAGAAACATAAAAAGGAAATTTCAAAGGAAGGTTATTACCCTATAAGGTTTTTCGAGATAAAATAAGCAATTATTTTATATATTTACCGCTATTAATTTGAAAATTATTTTTACAAGGCAAAATATAAATGGAATTTATACTCCTTAAAAACTTGGATGAGTGGGAAAAATTTAAATCGTCTAATAATACTAAAGAAACTGTTATATTTAAATTCAGCCCCAAGTGTTCCATTAGTTTGGCGGCAGAAAAAGAATTTAGCAACTGGCTTGAAGCCTTGGATGAAAATACAAACTTAAATGTATTTAAAGTTGATGTTCTCAACTCCAAACCGCTTAGCCAATCACTGGCAAATGAATTTAATATAAAACACGAATCACCTCAAATAATTTGGCTTGATAAGAAGGGGAAAGTTAAGTGGGATACCAGTCACCACAGCATTACAAAGGATGCTTTGAATGAAAAATTAAGAAGCGAAAAAGTCGGATTTTTAAGAAAGATTTTTTAGAAGATTAATGTTTCCTATTTCACCCGCCACCACAAGAGTATCGGATTTATTGATCACATAATCGGGACTCGGTATTGCATGAATTGTTTCTTTCTTTTTTACTTTTGCTTTAATAGAAAGGACATCCACGCCGTATTTTGCCCTAATATTCAACTGCTTAATTGATTTACCTATAAATGAAGGCGGCGGCTTAATCTCCGAAATGGAATAGCCTTCAAGAAAATGTACTTCGGGCTCATCATCTTTCATTACTATGCAGCTTGCCAAATTTGAAGAAATTTCTCTTACTTCAATTGCTTTCATATAAGCATCTTGAATATCCTTTCTCCAGAGCATACCTATAATTTTTTTATCCCTTCTATTATTAACTACAGGCACTCCCTCTTGGTTTAATTTACTTATTCTGTCTAAAGCATCTGCGCAAGTATCATCGGGAGTAACAAAGTCGTAATCTGTTTGTGCAATGTCATTTGCAATCAGAACATTTTTAAGTACATCTTTTTCATATAAATAACCTTTTATGTCGTTGAGGGATAACATTCCGACTATTTTTCCTTTTGGGTCGATCACGGGATATTCGGGACTTTTGCATTTAATTATGGTATTTATAACCTTGCTGAAATTATCGGTGGCATTTATAGTATCAAATTTTTTGGAATATATTTCATCTACGGGAATTCCCTCTATAATATTTGATTCGGTACCTTCTTTTATATTTATATTTTTTAATAGAAGTTTTAAAGTGTAAATAGATTCTCTTGAAAGTTTGGATGATATTATCGTACTAATTATACACGTTATCATTAAAGGAAGTATAATCCGGTAGTCCGATGTAAGCTCAAACACTATTATAATTGCAGTGATAGGTGCTCTTGTAGTACCGGCTACAAGTCCGCCCATTGCAACAAGGGCATAGGCGTTTGCCGGTGCGGAAATATTCGGAAAATAAGTGTGAACAAACGACCCGAAAAAATACCCCAGCATGGCACCCATAAAAAGTGAAGGCGCAAAAATACCACCTGACCCGCCGGAACCAAGCGTAATTGAAGTGGCAAGAATTTTAGCGAATATTAAAATGAGTGCAATATACCAAAGCATATCGCCTTTTAATGCTAAGTTAATCGAGTTATAACCGACACCCATAATTTGCGGATACGCTAAAGCAATAATTCCCAACAACAATCCGCCTACAACCGGTTTAAAATATTCGGGAAATTTAAATTTGTTGTCAAAAACATCTTCCGAGTAATAAAGAGTTTTAATGAATAAATATGAAATAACACCGCTCATTGCTCCAAGAATAAAATAAAAAATTATTTCGTAAGGAGAAGCAAGTTCATATTTGGGTACTAAAAATGCTACAAAATCACCCTCAAACATTCGAGAGATTACGGTTGCCATAACGGAGGAAATAATAATGGGGGATAGCTGTGCTACTGCAAAATCCATTAGAATTATTTCAACCGCAAATAAAGCTCCTGAAATGGGTGCATTAAACGCTGCGGCTATGCCGGCGGCGGCACCGCAGCCGACCAAAGTTTTCAATCTTTTGTTCGGCACTCTGAAAAACTGCCCAACCGTAGAACCGATACTGGAACCGATTTGAATAATAGGACCTTCTCTACCTACGGACCCGCCCGTACCGATAGTAATTGCCGAAGCAATTGCTTTTACAATTGCTACTCTGGCTCGAATAAATCCGCCCTTTAACAAAATAGCCTGCATAACTTCGGGAACTCCGTGCCCTTTTGCTTCGGGTGCAAAGAAATATATCAAAGGACCGATAATCAGTCCGCCGATCATCGGGATTAGAATAATTAAGTACCAGGGCGTGCTAATAATGTTTTGTAATAAATTATCCGCTCCTTCAAAGGAAATATTTGAGATAAGTTTTATCAATGCTCGTATGGCAATTCCTCCAAAGCCGCCCAATATTCCTATAATGATAGCTATGATTATCATAAAGGTATGTTCGGTCATGTTGGCTCTTTCTAAAAGAGTTGCGGTTTGGAATGAAATTTTGGAGTATATTTTCTTTATCAACTATTTCCTCAAGTCAGTTAAGTTGTGTTCACAAATATGGAAAATAATATCAAATAATAATAAAATATTAATTGTTATCATTCAATTGAATGTAAATATTAATTGTAAAAAAACAGAGGTTTGTCGATAAAAATTCCGGAACTATTTACCGTGACAATTGCTGCAGTTTTCCTGTTTCCAGGCGTCTCCGATATCAACGGGGTGAATATAATCTATGCCTCCCAAAGAAATCCGGAGATCGCCCTGTTTTAATTCTTGAGCAAGTATTGTGTGGCAAGTGTTGCAATCTCTTGAAAGTACCTTGCCGTCGTCGGTCCTATGTTTTCCGTCGTGACAGCGGAAGCATCCTTTGGCGTTCAGATGTCCGACATTATTCGGGAAGTTCTTCCAAGAAACTTTCATTGAGGGGAAATAATTTTTATCGTAAATGTTTTGAATGCTTTTTATTGATTTTGTTATGCTTTCTTCCTTCAAGGATGCAATATTAGGATAATTCAACTCATAAAAATTATTTATTGCAATTTTTATGCTGTCAAGTCCGATTTCTTTAGAAGAATAGGGAGTATCCAGTACTTTTACGGCAAGACTTTTTATAAAAGGAAGTTCGGGGTCTATTTGATTGATCGCCAAATTTCTGTTGACGGAACTTGCCGGGGGATGATAAATATGTGCCGGTCTGTTATGGCAGTCAATGCAATCCATTGTTCTTTTAATTCCGTTTTTAACCATATCATCGGTTACGGGATAATCGTCCGTTTTATAAATTGTTACACTGCCGTCTTTGTGTTCTGTTTTAATCCACGGTATTTCCTGACGGGAGGAATCCATCATCATGTAAGTAACCTTTGTAGCAATATTCATATGCCAATGAATGCCCGTGGTTACACCCGTTTCTTCGTTTCCTCCTCCTATTTTCATAAGTAATCTAAGACTCCATTTGGTATTATCTTTGTCTGAAAGGTAATATGTGTTTTTAATTTCAGATTCGTTATAAAAATTCTTCGGCCAATGGCATTGTTCGCAGGTACCTTGTGCAGGTCGTAAACTATGAACCGGAGTTGGTATGGGTCTGGGAAATTTGTCTGATAAAACGGAATAAACTTGATATAGTCCCGTAATTTTAGCTTTTACATACCACTCCGTACCTGAGCCTATATGACACTCTACACAATTAACACGAGCGTGAGGAGAATACTGATAAGATGTATATTCGGGTTTCATAACCGTGTGGCATATCTGACCGCAGAATTCGTTCGATTCCGTAAACTCATAAGTTTTAAAAGTTATAAAAGCGCTGAAGATAATTAATATTATCATTCCGACGGAAAAAAGGAATAAGGCTGATCTGTATTTTTGATCGTTAAGGTCTATGACAGGAAATACTTTTTCTCTGGATTTGCCGGCTTTTACTCTTTTATGTTCTCTCCTTATGCCTAATAAAGCAATGCCAACTCCGCAAAAAAGGAAAAAGGGTAAAACAATAAATGAAATAATTCCCATATATGCTTTCGGATTAGCGGAGAAATAATCGAATAATAATAAAGCTATAATGAGAAAAACGTTAAGCAATATTACGGTTGTGCCAAATGCGGTAATAGGGTTATAAAACGAAATTGGGAATCTTCTTTTTTTCATAAAAAAATTACCGGTTAATATTATTAGTAATTAACAAAATTTTATTTTTTAAATCTTTCAAAAAATTTTATTCCTTAACATCTTTTTTACTTTTCAACCTTTCATATTCCAGCGTATGTTCCGTAGCCATTTCCTCTTCTGAGATAGTTCCTTTAATGCAAGCTAAATTAAGGGGATAGACGTCAGGATTAAAAACTACAAAGTATAAGTGCCATACCAAGACCGCCAATAATGCCAGCCAAGCTTCGTAATAATGAATAGTATTGGCAATGTCCAATCCGAGTTTTGTAAATAGTCCGATGAAAGTATTATCAAACCAAAGGATGAAACCCGTAAGCATCATTACAATAGTTCCCCAAATTAAAGCCCAGTACTCCGTTTTTTCCACATAACTGAATCTACCGAATTTTGGTTTGGCCTCTGACATTCCCAAATTATATTTTGCAACCGCTATTGCGTCTTTAAAATCTTTTGATTTGGGTAATAAATCTTTAAATAGCTGCTTTCCTCGTTCGGTAAAAATTAAATAATATACGTGGTAAAGACTTGCAGCAATCATTGCAACTGCTGCAATTCGGTGTAACAGACTTCTATAAATAAATGCCTGGTCAGAAATATTTCTAATTTCTTTTACCCACCATACGTCCGGGAATTTCAACATAAAACCTGTAATTATTAGAACGATAAAACTAAGAGCCAAAACAAAATGTTGTAATCTTTCATTTAGTGTCATTCTCAGATAAAGACTGTGACCGTATATTTCCTCTTTTAATAAACCTCGTTGTTTTAATTTTTTAAGTTTTGATTTTTTGTAAAAATCCAAAGCGTTATGAAAAAACATTCCTCCAATTACAACTAAAATTAAGATGATGTATCCCGTGCCGATCCAATAGAGAGCAGGGGCTGTTTTCTTTGATGAACTTTTGGAAATATGAACCTTACCTTCCGCAAAATTTTGATTAGCTCCTTTATGGCATTGCCCGCAGGTATTAGCTAGATTATTTTTGTTGATCGTAGATGTTGAGTCACTTGCAGGCTTTATATTATGACTTCCGTGACAGCTTGAACAATTGGCTGCAGCAACAGAGCCACCGCTTAAAGCCAAACCATGATAACTATCCTCATAGGTTTGAAATCTATCCGAAAGCAGTCCGTATTTTTGAGATAGTTTAACGGAGCTGTGGCATTTGGAACAAACTTGAGAGGAAACGTTTGTAAATGATACAGGCGACTTGGGATTTTTAGTATTTAATATATCGTGTTCTCCGTGGCAATTTGTACAAACGGGTGCATCTGTGCTGCCTTTTCGTAAAGCTGTTCCGTGTATGCTTGCCTCGTATACCTTTTCAATTTTTATGTGACACTTACCGCAGGTTTTGGGAATATTAAATTTATTAACGGTTGATGCATTATTTTTCGGAGATAAAATATCGTGACTGTTATGGCAGTTTACACAACTTGCAGCTTTCTTATTTCCGTTTAGCAAAGCTTTGCCATGAATACTGTTTTCATAAGCAATTAAAAACCCGGCAGAGGGTGCCGTTCTGGCCTTGACTTCCGGCTTATCCAAGTGACAGGAAAGACAAAGTTCCGTTTGTACAATTTTTATTTTAAGTGTGTCCTTTCTTATCGTTTTTGATGTAATGGAATTTTTATGACACTTTAAGCAATCGGGTGCACTTTCTATTCCACTGGATAGAGCATCTGAGTGATCCGATTTTAAGTATTTTTTCTTTTCTTGTTTGTGACACGCTCCGCAGGCTTTTACTATGTTGGTTTTATAAAATTTACTTCCTTGTATTTTAGGTGAAACTACGTCGTGTCTGCCGTGGCATGATTTACAAGAATAACCTTTTTCATTAGTAATACCGGAGGTTTTTAATAACTTAGGGTGAAATGCATGCTTGACAAGATCTTTATTGTGGCAACTTAAGCAGTTAACCGGTTTTATATTTTCTTTATGAGGTTCTTCATCAGGGTCAAAATTTTTATGGCAGGCTACGCAACTTAATTTTTTATGCGGTGAGCGATCAAGTATTTTTATATTAACGTATAATGAAACTTCTTTACCGTCTCTTTCCATTGTAAATTCATTATCATCGTGACACTCCAAACAATCTTCTCGTGTTTGAGCAATACCGGTATTATTAAAAAATAATAAAAAAGAAGCGATGAAAAGGGAAATCAAAGACAGGCTAAGTTTCTTGGTAATAGTATCTCTTTTTGATTGCACTTTATTATACATATAAATCCCCTTATGCAAATAATTTATAAAACAAAATAAACAAACATTATGCCGTAATTAATGATGTTTGCATAAAATATTCTAATAACACAATCTCACTAATGATATATCGATAATATTTCCTCCAATTATTGAGAATAATATTTATTTTTTTCTTTTAGTAAGCTTTTTGGTTTTAAGATAAAGTAAGAAAACTAATAAAGTAATAATTATAGTTGCTAAACCTAAACCGTATCTTCTAAAATAGAATTCGTCAATCGCTTCCTTGCCGGCTATTTTGGCTTTCTTTGTAATATTAAAGCCTTCTTTCATTTTCTTTTTGAATGCATCCAAATCGGCAAGGTGTGTAATTGTTCTTGATTCTATAAGCACCTGGTTAATCTTTTTAAGGTTGTATTCCGACTCCGAAACATCCATTCCTTTTTGGGTGGCTTTCTTCAAAAGATTGGTTGAAATAGTGTCAGAGATTTTAAGACTGTCCAATAATAACTTCATTTCCTTTGCTACAACAAATCCTTTATCGCTTTCGGTTTTATGGCACAAATAACATTTACTGCCTTCTTTTACTCCGAGTAAATCATCGGATGTGTTGACAATTTTGTGATTACTGTGACACGTTATACAGTCGGGATAATCTAGTTTTTTAGAAACTTTTTTATGCGGACTTTTTGCAAAAAGTTCGGCATTAAATGCATGGCAAGTTCCGCACACATTTGAAATAGTTTTAACTCCGGGCGGAGTAGCACCGTGGTTACCGTGGCAGTCGTTGCAAGTAGGTGCGCTTAAATCCTGTTTAACAAATAACGCTTCTGCGTGTACACTTTGTTTGTAATTCTCATATTGATCGCTTGGTAATTTATATTTACTCATTAATTTAGAGTTACTGTGACAAGTTGAACAAAGTTTAGGCACGTTTGTGGGATACACCGGAGATTTTGAATTAGTCACCGAAAGAATATCGTGATTGCTGTGGCAGCTGACGCATTCCGCAACATTTGTATCGCCTTTAGCATTTTGCTTGCCGTGAATACTTGTCCGGTATTTACTGTATTGGTCAATCGGCAATTTAGTGTTATACTGTTTCATAAAGGTGGCATTTGAATGACAACTTGCGCATAGTTTTGGAATGTTTGTAGGATACACCGGAGATTTTGGATTGTCGACAGAGGTAATATCGTGAACGCTGTGGCATGTTACGCAATCGGCAATAGGTCTTTTAGCGTCAACCGATTGGATAAAGTGAATCGAACCCTTTAATTTTTCATATTGATCCGTCGGTATATTGGCTCCGAGGTTTTTCATCTTTTTTGCATCTGAGTGACATTGGATACAAACTTTATAGCGTTCGGTTTTACTCGGTATGCCTATGTAGCCCTTGCTTTTATCCATAGCTATTTCGTCGTCATCGGATGTGGCGTCTCCGCCGTGGCATCCGGCACAGGTAATTCCTTTTTCAAAATGAATATCTTTACTGAACAGGTGAGCAGGTTCTTTATCCGTTTCTTCAACAACATCCAGATGACAAGTCATACATTCGTCAACTTTTTTCTGTTGAAAATTATTAGATAATTCGTTTTTAGCCGAAGAAATATTTAATAAGAAAAATGAAATTATTAAAGTTAATACATATTTAAACATTCAAAATCTCCTTAATCCAACAAATAACCCAGGATGGTAAAAATTATTATAAATGCAACGACAAAAATACCAACGTAAGTAATGATTTTATTTCTTTTGCCTTTCGGCGTTTTGCTATCCCAAAAAGGAACTAATACCCAAAGCAGGCCCGCAAAGCCAAAAGCAAATATTCCGACAAGTTCTCCGTCAATCAGCCAAATTTTAGCCGGTATGTATTTAAGAGCTTGGAACATAAATAGAAAGTACCATTCCGGCTTAATGCCTATTGGTGCCGAAGCAAAAGCATCGGCTTTTGGTCCAAGTTCCCAAGGGAAAAAGGTGGCTAATATTGCTAAAATATTTATAACTATTAACCAAATCAGCAGATCGTGAAGGGCAAAATTCGGGAAAAACGGGATGGTTGTTTTTTCTTCTTCCGTTTTGTTTTTCCATTCTTCGGGTTCCGACATGCCCTGTCTTTGTATAAAAATTAAGTGAAGCGATAATAAAATAACAAAAAGACCGGGCAGCAGCGCTACATGAAAACCGAAAAACCTTGATAAAGTAGCACCCGTAACATCATTACCGCCTCTAAGCAGTTTAAGTAAAAAATCACCGACAAGAGGTAATTGTCCTGCAATATCGGTTCCTACTTTTGTTGCAAAAAATGCCAATTCATCCCAAGGCAGTAAGTAACCGCTGAAACCAAAACCGAAACTTAAGAATAATAAAAACACGCCGGTGTACCAGGTTAATTCCCTTGGCTTCCTAAATGCTTTTAAAAAATAAACGGAAAACATATGAATAAAGACTGCAAATATCATCAAATTTGCAGACCAGCTATGAAGGCTTCTTATCAACCAGCCGAAACTTACCTTGGTATTGATAAATTGAATACTTTCGTATGCAAGGTCTTCGGAACCTTTGTAGTACATAACTAATAATATTCCGGTAATTACCTGCACAATAAAAAGAAGTAAAGATATACCGCCGAAGTAATACCAAATGGTATTTCTGTACTTAGGCACCGATTTATGTTTTAAAAAGTTTACAAGAGCATCTAATTGGAATCTTTCATCCAACCAATCATATGCTTTTTTAGATAATTTTTCTTTCATATTTTTATGCCGAGAGTTTGTAAACAGTTACTTCATCATTTTTAATTGCTTTTTTATATTTAGCAAGAGATGTCGGTGGAGGAACGCTGACATTATTAACGTGAAAATCATATCTTCCGCTGCGGTAAGTAAAAAACAATTGTCCGTATTCTTTCAAACGGACTAACTGAGTATAAGATGGGAAAAAGGGTCGGTAATTATCGTCTGCCTGAAATAAAACAATTACCGGATTGTTTCCAAATTTTATAATCTTGTCGGAATCTTTGACCATTTCATTCACTTTAGAATGTTAACATTGTTAACTTTTACAAATTTGAATTATCGGAGCTTTGAATACCTGGCAGCAGTAAATAGCCGAATCCATCAAATCTGTAAAGCCTCCCCTATAAAAGATTTTAAGAAATCACGTCTTGATCTTTAAAATTATATTTAATTGGAATAATGTTAATGCAGTTTGTTATTAAATATATTTATCAAAAACTATCAACAAATAATACGCTATTTTATCATTAATTAAAATATTATGAAAAAATTTTCATATTTGATTACTTAATATTTAGAATAAATATTACGAGGCTAAAAGAGAAGAAACCTTTTCTGATATTTCTTCCAAATCGTAAGGTTTGTAAAAAACCGAACTAACGTTTTCACGAATTTTACTGTCTAAAATTTTAATTGTTGATTTATAAACATATGTAATGATAACAGGTGTGTTTTCGTATTTTGAACTGAAATTTTTACAAAAATTTTCTACTTTAGGGTTTAGGTCGGTATCTAAAAAAAGTAAACTCGGCTCTGTTGCTACGGCAATATTTTCTAAAAGATCGAAATTAGTGGTAGTAATTACGTTAAACTTATTCTGTAAATAAACAAGAAGGCTTAAACATAAATTGAAATCTTTACTATAAAACAATATAGTTTTCATTTAGAATTTTAAAATGATATAATTTATAAATTAGTTTCTAATAAATTTACAACACTAAATTTATGCCAACACGTTAATTTACTAAATTCTGTTAAATTAGAAAAAATATCGATTTTTTGGGAATAATTATGCGTGAAAATGAATTAAAATTCCCATATATGCAAATATCCAACTTTATTAATTATAATTAATGAGAAAATTTTTTTTCAGAAGTCTCTTTTAATAAGAATTGATCTTAAATACTCATATAAATCTCTCATTTCGTCAAGTGTCAATTTCGGCCATTCGTCATTTTGAATTACAAGCAAATCTTCCATTTTTGTGGCATGATTCCACATTCTTTGGAGTATTTGTATCCTCGATTTGAAAGGCTTCAGTTTTTTCAAATCCGGTCCGTTTCCGGTTTCGTGACAGCTTGCGCAGCCCTTTTCTTCAAATACTTTTAATCCTTTTTCGGCGTTACCGGGTTTATCTTCGAATTTTAGGAAGTACAGATATGCTATCAAATCCGCCATTTCATTATCTTTGAAATTAGGATAAATTAATTTTTTTTCTTTTATATTTTCAAGCATATCGGAGCTATGATTCCACATCATTGCGGCAACTTCCGTTACACTTTTGTTCAAATCCAACTCCGATAAATTGGGAGCAATATTTTCATTATCTCCCGATAATTGATGACAATTCCCGCATCTTTTTTCCTTAAAAACTTTTTCCCCTTTTAAAGGCGAACCGGGGGATAATCTTACTTTCGTTGTATTGTATGAAGCTAATTTGATATAAATTGAAATATCATTCATCTCCTTGCCGGTTAATGTGGGATAAGGAATTTTCAACTCTTTCATTTTTTTCTGCATTGCGGGTACGTGGTTCCACATAGCCTGTGCCAACAGCAGCGGTGAAGAATATTTCCCCAATTTGGAAAATTCGGGACCGATATCCCCGCCTTTTCCTCCGACTTTATGGCAGTTGATGCACCCCTTGTTGTCCAGTAATTTTTTTCCGTTCGCAACACTGCCCGGTTCGCCCAAATATCTTAAATAATAAATGAAGTATATCAAATCCAGCATTTCTTTATCGGAAAAGCGGGGTCTTTCAATTTTTAACTTTCTAAATTTTCGGTTCATTTTCGGGATATGGTTCCAGATAGTTGAAGCGATATCCAAAAAACTTCCGTAGTATTTGTTTTTTGCCAAATCGGGAGCTTTATTTTCGCCGTAACCGTTTATTGCGTGGCAATAGATACAGCCTTTTTCTTCAAATACTATTCTTCCCTCAAGTGGATTTTGAACCGGATATTTAATGTTTTGGCTTATAATAAAAGAAGAACTTGAAATAATAACTATTATAAAAATCAGTTGTATTTTTTTCATGATAAATTTCCAAAGAAATTTTATTTCTTGTTTTTATGAAAACCGATAAATACGTACGTAAGAATACCTGCAAGTGTAAAAAATACCGGAATAGCTATAATGCTTATGGCAAGCGAAATACCCGGGGCGTCGTTTAAGTCCAACGAAACCGAAATTAAATTAACAATCCAGATAGTAATACCAATTACAAACACCCAGATTAGTGATATACTGCAAAGTTGTGTAGTATAAATTATTCTGTTTTTTAATTGATTTTTTGTTGTGCTCATTTTTGTATTCCAATAAATTTTTTTAATCTAAATCCGACTTACCGGGCAGATAACTTCTAACTCTTTTTTCAACTTCCTTAACACCTTCTTTTCTGCCCTCTTCAATTTCCCAAATGGATATAACGGGAAAGAATTTTGAAAATAACACATACCCGAGAATGAAAAAGGCTATTGCACCAACAAATAACGTCCACTCCGTAAAAGAGGGTATATACATACCGGTTCCAATTTCAAGTCTTGGATTAGCAAGCGAAGGAACAACTATGTTTAGTCTTTCCAACCACATACCGATTACTACGGCGACGGATGCAATTAAAATACCGCTAATGGTCTTAAATTTTTTGAATGATAATATTATTACGGGGATTATAAAATTAAGCAAAACCATTCCCCAGAAAAACAGTGCGTAAGGTCCGGTAAATTTATATAAAATTACTTTCATTTCGTGAGGCTCTCCTGCAAACACACCGGTTAAATACTCGGAGAAAGTAAAATAAAACCAGAGTAAAGACATTATAAGAAGTAAAGTGCCCAAATACTTAAAATGAATTAATTTTAAATATTCTTCCAAGTGAAGAAATTTCCTGAACGCAATCATAACAATTAACAAAGCCGCTATACCCGAGAATATGGCGCCCACTACAAAGTAAGGACCAAAAATAGTGCTGTGCCATCCCGGTTGAAGCGTCATCGAAAAGATATACGATATTACGGTGTGTACCGAAATTGCAATTGGAATTACCATTACCATTAGAATATTTATTGCCCTGTTAAGAACTTTCTTTTGATGTTCCGTTCCCTGCCATCCCCAGGACAGGAAATCGTAAAACCATTTCAATTTTGTTCCGCGGTCTCTTAATTTGGCAATATCGGGTATCATGGGAAGATAAAGATAAACCGTGCTTGCCGTAAAGTATGCGGTTATGCTTGTTACGTCCCAAAGCAGCGGCGACTGCAATCTGCCCGCCGTAAATATATTTAACACTCTGTCAGGTCTGCCGAGATCGATAATGGGGTGAAGACCTCCTATTGCCAAAACAATTGCGGTTATTACCTCAGCCATTCGAGTAATGGGTCTTCTCCATTCCGCTTTTGATAATCTTAAAATTGCGGAAATTAGCGTACCGGCGTGACTTATACCGATAAAGAAAACGAAGTTAACAATATAAAATCCCCACGTAACAGGCTGGTTCATTCCGGTTACGCCCAAACCGTAGTATACTTGCCGGAAATACATAAACAAAGTAAAAAAGATTATTATTAACAATAATGTTACGGTTGCGTAAAAACCTTTACCTGTTTCGTATATAGGGCGATATAGTGCTTCGTCCGGGTCTGTAAATTTTTTATTGTCTTTAATCATTATTCTTCTTTCTCCGATAAATATATAACTTTAGGTTCCGTACCGAGATTTTCCAATTCTTTAAAAGCTCGCGGACTTTTTGAAAGTTTGTAAACCTTGCTTTCCTTATTGTCAATATCCCCGAAGTAAATAGCATTTGCAGGGCAGCTTTCGGCGCAGGCCGGAAAATATTCATTTTCCAAAATATTTCTGTCTTCGGCATCGGCATTTTCTCTTACTTTTTGCAGCCTATGTGCACAGAACGAACATTTTTCTACAACACCTTTCATCCGCAGTGAAACGTCAGGATTTGTAATCTCTTTAAACTCTTTCGTCCATTGCGGGGCATACCAGTTAAAAACCTTTACGTTATAAGGGCAGGCAGCCATACAATATCTGCAGCCGATACATCTGTAATATATTTGTGCGACCAACCCCTCTTCGTTTTTGTAAGTCGCGTGAACCGGGCAGACTTTTACGCAGGGCGGGTTATCGCAATGGAAACAAGGCTTGGGTATTCTTTTTGTTTTTATTTTCGGATATTCACCTTCGTAAAGAGTTATAATGTCCATCCAAAACATCACTCTTCCGCTGTTTGCTTCTTCCGGGTCTACAATGGCAACATTATTTTCTATTTTACATGCTGCCATACAATCTCCGCAACCGGTACATTTATTAAGGTCAATAACCATTGCCCATTTCGGCATATTAGAATCTCCTCTGATTAAATAGCAGGATATATTTTTACTTTTGTTGACTGCAAAGCTTGTATACCGTTAATAGAATCGTAACGGTTATTCATAATTCTTAAAGGATTTTCTCCGTATCCGTTCGCATATCTGCCAAAATTAGTGTGTCCCAATCCGAACGGTACCGCAACCACATCAAGCATAATTCCGGGATTTAATTTAGCCTTTAGTTTCAAACTCCCGATTGTAGATTCCACCCAAATAAAATCATCTTCTTTAATTCCGTATTCCTTGGCTGTTCTGGGATTTATCTCAGCCCAGGTTCTCCAATACTCCCTTACCGTATAACCGAACATTTCCTGCATAAGCGGCTGGTTCGAAGCCTGTCCGTTTCGATTAGTAAGTAATGTATAAGTAACTAAATGCATCGGAAAGTTTTCGTTGATATTTACATTTTCGTGATGGGGAAGATAAATTTTATCGCCCCTTACGGAGATTTTTAAATTATGAAGAACTTTTTCTCTGTTTTCGGGTGTATCTCCGCCGGAATCGATTATCAATTTATTTATCGTCTTTTCAAGCTCGGTTGAATAAAGTTCGAATTTACCTGTCTTGGTTTTAAATAAAGTGCGGTAATTCTTTCCCTTTCGTTTCGGGTTCCACCATCCGCCGTTTTGAATTAATAATTTCCAAAAATCTTCAAATGAATTGTAACGACCTATTTGCCAGCCCCTTTGCTGTAAAAAATCTATCCAAGAACTTTGTGAACCCTTTGAAATTATTGAGCCTTTACCGGATTTGTAAAGGTTTTCAACCGTATATTTTATTTCTTCTTCATAGTTTTTAAATGGTAGTGCTTTTGAAGTCGGACCCTTTATTCTTTTGCTTAAGTCAAGAATTACGTCGGCAGAATTTCTGGTATTGTAAAGCGGTTTTATAATCGGCTGCTGTATGCCTACGTGAGTAAAACCGACGGAAGGTACGTTTGAAAATTCATCCCATTTTTCTAACGAGGTGTTATCGGGCAAAATTATATCCGCATATCCGGAAGTTTCGGAAACGAATGAATCGAAACTTACAACCAAGGGAATCTTTTTCAGAGCTTCGGCAAAGTTGTGATAGTCCAATGTATTGAATAAAGGATTTCCTCCGTAAATAAAAAGCACTTCGATGGGATACGGATTTTCATCAATAATGTTTTTTGTAAAACTTTCAAACGAAAAATCGGTTAGGGGATATTTAAATTCATTCGATGCGTTGACAGGTTTTGTTTTATTGCCTTTCTTAGCTGCAGAGTCGTATCTAATTGATGGTAATTTTTTAAAAGGGGGCTCGTCAACAAAAAACACTCCGCCTTTCTTTTCAAAATTTCCTAACAGTGCATTAAGACTGTAGACCGCCATCTGGGCAAACGTTCCGTTTGTGTTCTCATAAACACATTCGTTACCCAAGACTATAGAGGGTTTGTTATTGCCTAATTCTCTGGCAACTTCAAGTATTGTACGTGCCGGTACCTTTGTAATTTTTGATACTTCTTCAGGATAGTAATTACTTAAAACATTACTCTTAAATCCTAAATGAGTTTTACCTTTTTTATCAACCCAATCTTCAAATCCAAATACATGCCGTTTAACGAAGTCTTTATCGTACAATTCTTCTCGTATTATTACATAAGCAATACCCAAAGCAAAAGCACCGTAAGTACCGGGTTTGATGGGGATCCATAAATCCGCGTTCGCGGCGGTTAAACTCATTCTGGATTCTATTTGAACAAGTTTTGTATGCTTGGCTTTGGTATATTCTCTAAAGTGACTGTAAAGTTTGGTGTAATAAATAGGAGAGTAACCGTCTTCCAAAAAATTTGACCCGATACTTAAAATGTAATTACTGTTTAACAAGTCGTAAGAAGGTATTTTATTTATACCCTGCAAAAGATTGTAAGGCACAACATTATTTTTAACAGAAGGGAATTTGAAATAATTGGGAGAACCGTAGGATTTCATAAATTGAGAAATATGTTTATTCATCAATCCTTTTTTTGAACTGCAATCTAAAAAAGCTACTTTATGCGGGTTACCCGAATTTCTAAGCTTATTAAGTGTTGAAGAAATCTTTTTTAAAGCGTCATTCCAGCTTATTTTTTCCCACTTACCGCCTCCTTTTAATCCCTTTCTTTTTAGCGGTTGTTTTACTCTGTCCGGGTTAAACAGAACTTCCAAAGCGCTGTGTCCGTAGGGACACATTCCACCTTGATTAACGGGATATATTGGGTTTCCTTTGATATAAACGGGAATCCCGTCTATCAGTCTTACTCTTATTCCGCAGCCTGCCGGGCACTGACCGCAGATTGTATTTTTCCAAGTTTCAATTTTAGGTCCTTTTTTTGCCAGCTCAATTAATTTTTCCGGAACATCGATAAAATTATTGCATCCGTATGCTGCTAAGGTTATGGAACCTGTAACACCTCCGAGCAATTTTATAAAATCTCTTCGATCTATTTCCAAATGAATTTCCTCCCGTTTTAATTTATTAACGATGACAGGCCAAACAGTCGTAAGTAACTTTATTTTGTTTATGGCAGTCTATACAATTATTCATTGTCGGCAGCCACAAAGGATAAGGCACCGGTTCCGTTAATTCTTCAACTTTACCGTGACAACTATCGCACTTTATATCGCCTATTGTTACATGTCTTCTATGGGAAAAATAAACGTGATTGGGTACCGAGTATATTTTTTGCCAAGGAATACTTTTTCCTTCATTTATGTATTTTAATAGTTTTATTTCTTCGGGTGAATCACCCAATGGTTCGTCCGAGTGGCAATCGCTGCAGATATCAATCGAGGGTATGGTAGCCGCCGCCAATGTTTCAACATATTGGTGACAATCAACGCAAGTTAATTCGGCATCTTCAATATGAATTTTATGGACAAAAGAAATAGGTTGTTTTATCTTTGGCTGTGAGGGTAGGACTGCCAGAAGAGTTATAAATATGATGATGATTATAGTTAATGTTATTAGAAGGAATTTATTATGAAATTTTTTTGAACTATTGGGTTCAACTTCCATGTTTTATACCTTATAATTCTTATTACATTTCGTAACAGTTTTTATTTCCCCTTTTAACTATAATTTGCAGAATGGAAAGAACGAATGATTAAAAAATCGATGGAATTATGCGGTAAAGACTTTTTAATTAATATTAAGAAATAAAAATGTTGAAATTTTCAGTGGAAAAGCATTCCCAATATTATGCCATTTTAGTTTTATTATAAAAAATTTGAAATATTGTGTGTAGGGTTAAAATAGAAAAGAATAAAAAAAATGTAGGTGCGGAAAATTTTAAAAAAATTCCTAAAGTTGGTAAAATCAACTAAATTTTTTTCTGAAATGAGAAAA
>CAZAOG010000025.1:0-25827 GCA_964486645.1 uncultured Ignavibacteriaceae bacterium
CGGGACATTGTAGAAAATGAATAAATAGAAGCATCTTTTTCGTCCCATAGGGACGTGATATTTATAAGCCATATTCTGCATCTAAAATAAAAGTCCCATAGGGACGAAATATAAAATATTATTTTAGACAGATGTGTCAATACTATTAGATTCCACAAATTTATTTTATATTTACTATAACATTAATTTAATTGTAATTTTTATGAGTAAATATATTCTGCAAAAAAATCCGGTTATTATTCCGACAGAAGACGGGAAATTAATAGAAGAATATTTCGGTAAAGCAAGCAAAGAGGTTGGCGACTTCAGCATTGCCCACATGGTTGCCCCGCCCGGTTGGTCCGAACCGTTTCAAGTACCGATGTTCGATGAAATAACTTTTATAATCAAAGGCAGAAAACAAATAGAAGTTGATAATGAAAAAATTATTTTGGAAAAAGGAGATAGTATTTGTGTCTGCAAAGGATCAAGAGTAAGATACTCAAATCCGTTTGATGAAGATGTCGAATATTTATCGTTCTGCCTGCCGGCTTTTACGATAGAAAGAGTTAACAGAGAATAAATTATTTTTTAGGCAATCTTTCCAAATACGAACTGTTGCTTAAAACGGCAAAAGTGTTTTTACTTTTAAGTTCATCCAAAGTAAGGCAGTTCATATAACTCATAGAACTCCTCAATCCGTCTGAAATTCCGTCAATCACATTTTTAACGGCACCTTTGTATGGAACCATCGTCTCTTCGCCTTCTATAAATTCATTCCGCATTTTAACGCCGAATGAAGCCGAACCTCTGTATTTTTTCCAAAGTTGATCGGCATATTTTATAACTTCACCGGGTGTTTCCCTTGTGCCCGCTAACATTCTGCCCAGCATTACTGCATCTGCGCCCAAGGCTATGGCTTTTGCAACATCTCCCGGACTTTTTATTCCGCCGTCGGCAATTATTTTTATGTTTAATTTCAGCTCATCCCTTTTTGCCAAAACATCCAAAATTGAGGATACTTGTCCAATACCAATCCCTGTCTGAATTGATGTTGTGCATACACTTCCCCCGCCTATTCCAACTCTAACCGCATCTGCACCGGAATTTTCTAACTGACTTAAGCTGTCTCCCTGTGCTATATTTCCCACAATTATTCTCACATCACAAACATTTTTTATTTCTTCGGTTTTTTTTAGAACTTCGTTATTATTGGCGTTTGCCGTATCGATGCAAATTATGTATCCGTTATCCGCTAATTTTTTAACATCATCCAATGGCGTGCTGAGTGCAATGGAAACACCTTTAATACCGTTTGTTTTACTTTTCAAAACTTCGTTTAAGGAAGAATCAAATCTGTTTAATATGCCCAAACAACCTTGTTCCGTAAGCGCCTTTGCCATTTCTATACCGGTAACCGTATCCATCGGAGAAGAAACAACGGGAACCGATAATTGTACTCCTAAAAATTCACAATTTGTTTTTGCTTCCGTTCTGGATTTTATTCTGGATATTTCGGTCGGTATTAAACTTATATCGTCATAGGTAAGTGATTGCGAAAATTCGTTAAGCAGATTTTTAGTGTATATTTTCATAAAGTTAAAAAAATAAATTATAATTTGTAAAAACTAACAACCGATAATTTTTTCAATTTCATCAATTATTTTATTCATTTTTTTTGTAGCTGCAATTACAGGCAATGGTGAATTCATATCTACACCGGCTGCGGCTAATAAATTAATTGAATAATCCGAGCTGCCCGATTTAAGAAAATTTAAATATTTATCGACTGCGGTTTTTCCTTCGTTCAATACCTTTTCGGATAATGTTTCGGATGCCGCGAATCCGGTTGCATATTGATAAACATAAAAATTATAATAAAAATGCGGGATTCTTGCCCAGGTATATTTTTTATTATCGGTAATAACCATTTCGGGTCCCCAATATTTTTTATAGATATCAACGTATAATTGTGACAAATTATCCGAAGTCAACGCTTCCCCGCTTTCAGCCATATTATAAATTTTCATTTCATATTCGGCAAACATTACCTGTCTGTAGAAAGTAGCCGTAATATTGTTCAGGTATTTTTCCAACAAGAATAATTTTTCTTTTTCATCCGTAGTGTTTTTAATCAAATGGTTCAGCAATAACGATTCATTAAAAGTGGAAGCAACTTCGGCTACAAAGATAGAGTAATTTGCGTAAGGATAAGGCTGGTTTTGTCCGGTGTAATACGAATGCATATTGTGACCCAGCTCGTGAGCAAGCGTGAAAACATCGTTGAGAAGTCCGTTCCAATTTAACAGCAGATAGGGATGAACACCGAAAGTAGTACCCGATGAGTAAGCACCGTTTCTTTTGGCTTGTGTTTCAAATACATCTATCCATCTATCGTTAAAAGCCTTACATAACGAATTGATATAATCATCGCCCAAGGGTTTCATTGCATCAATCACAATATCCATGGCTTCTTCGTATGAATATTTTTTTGATTTCGCTTGGTTAAATAACGAAACGTAAACATCATACGGATGCAGTTCATCAATTTTCAGCAGGCGTTTTTTTAATGAAGCCCATTTGTGCAGAGGTGCTAAATTTTCATTAGCGGTATCAACAAGGTTATCGTAAACAGAAATGGGAATATTATTTTCCTCAAGCGAACCTTCTCTTACGGAATTATATTTTCTTGCCCGTGAAGTAAAAATTTTCGATTTAATATTTCCGCTTAATAAAGATGAAAATGTATTCTTAAAATCTTCGTACGGTTTGTAATAAGCATTAAAAGCTCTTTCTCTAAATTTTCTGTCCTTTGAATACATTGCAGCATAATATCTTCCGTGAGTCATTCTTACATCATTTCCCCGTTCATCCTTCAGCGTAGGGAATGTTAAATCGGCGTTTGTAAAAATTGAAAATGTGTTGTACGAAGCTTGAACTGTCTCTCCGGCAAGTGAAAGAAGTTTTTCCTGCTCTTCGTCCAGCGTATGGGCTTTTGATCTTATCAGGTTTTTTATGAAATGTTCGTAAATCTTAAGTTCGGGTCGTGAAGAAATTATCTGCAATAATTTATCTTCGGGTATCTTCATCAATTCAGGGCGAATAAACGAACTTGCGGTTGAGACTTGAGTGTACAGGCTATTAACTCTGTCGTCCATCGCCTGATATTTGGTCACACTCATATCCCCGTCGTGCGAAAGCATAGAATAAAGATGCAGCCTTTCCAGTTTTATTCCGGTTTCCTCGTCAAATTTCAGACAAGCGTATAACGTATCTGCGTCTTTGGAAAGTTTTCCTATATATTTTGAATATTCCGGTAATCTGCTGCTGACCCATTTGAAGTCATTTTCCCAGTCTTCATCGGATTTGTAAATATCCGACAAATTCCATTTATACTTTTCTTCGATCTCTTTTCTTGAAGGCAAAGACGACGAGTCGGTATTATAAAACGTATTCCGGTTTAAGGATCTTTTTATGTACATTTATTGATGAGCAATTTTCTTTAATACTGGGAATTCACTAATCCTGGGATTTAAATTAAGTAATTAATTTTAAAAGGTAAAACTTTAAAATAAATTAATTTGACTTGGTTACTCTAATTCTAAAATTACCCGAAAAATTCCTAAATTCTAATCTTACATTTTCGGGTACGTGGTTTGTAATTTTAGCAGGCTGCTTGGTTTCGTTGGAGGTAAGAGTGGCTGTATATAAATCAAGTTTATTATCGCCCACAACAGTAACGCTAACTATACCGGAAGAATAATTCATTACAGATACAAAAACATCTGCTCTTGTAATATTTAACTGTGTTTCATCGGTTTCATTGAATGTAATTTTAGATGCATTTATTTCGAAAGTATAATTTTCCGGAGATTTTGTTTTTACCGGTTCGTTTATGTTTCCCAAGGAATTTTCGGTAGTAAGGATATTCTCACGGCAGGATAAGAACGAAAAGACAAACAGCGTTAACAATACACTTGCTGCAATAGTTAAAAATATTTTTTGTTTGTTTGCCATTTTATTAGCGGATATTAGCTAATATTTAAGTTTTATGTAAGAGCTTATTCCAAAAAAGTTATATACGGCAATAATACTATTTCATTTTGGAGCGAAATCAAATCTTAAATTACCATCTCTTGTCTTTTTAGATTCTTCCCGTTTATAAATAACAATTAAAATGAAAACCTTCAAGTCAATAAACAAATTACACGGCTTCCATTACTTTTCTATAAGCTGTAACTTTCCCGTTAAATTTATCGGTATGCTTTTTTTGTAAATTCGGTGCTGCTTTAGAGGAATATTCTAAATATTTTTCAAAAGACTCACATTTGTAAACCACGGAATAGACTACGGTATCCTCGTCGCCGGTAGGTTTAATTATTCTTGATATTTTATGGCTTAAAAAATAATTTGAGGCTAAAACCTCAGGGATATGCGTTTTCTTCATCCAATCCAGCCATTCTTTTTCAATATCTTTTTTTACTCGAATATTTATTTGATAGTAAATCATAAACAGGTTTTAATTTTAAATAAAAACAATCTTTAATTCTAAAGTTAAATATATAATTGGATTAATTGCAATAGGATAAATTTACACATAAATTACAAATCTAATTTCTAAAAATATTTTAAGTACGTTGAAAAAATCAAAAATTCTAACATTAATTTTATCGGGTATTCTTTTAGTCCTTTTAATTATAACAACTACCCAAAACAAAACTAAAGAAATTCCTGTTGCCGGTTCCGTTAATAAAGTTGTTAAACCTATACTTACTACAGAATTCGGAATTGATACCGCTCGGTTTTTAAAAAATATTTATACCGTAAAAAAGAACGAAACTCTTGCCAAGCTGTTATTAAAATTCAAAACTCCCTACAATAAAATTTATCAGGCTCAAATACTCAGTAAAGATTTATTTGACTTAAGAAAAATAACTTACGGACATAACTACTATACATATTCTTCAAAGGACAGTACGAATTTATTGCAATATTTTGTTTACGAAATTTCACCCGTTAATTTTTTATTGATGAATTTTAACGACACGGTAAGTGTGAATTTGTACCGGAAAAAAATTGATATTAAGAAAAAGACCGTCGCGGGAATAATTAATAATTCATTGTATATGTCTTTGGCAAAACAAGATATAGACCCTGAATTAGTGATCAAACTTTCCGAAATTTATGCCTGGCAAATTGACTTTTACAGAATAAGGCAGGGCGATAAATATAAAGTTATTTATGAAGAAAAATACGTTGACGACAAACCCGTAGGAATAAACAGAATTATCGGTGCGGAATTCTTTCATAGAAATCAAAATCATTACGCCATAAATTTTAAAACAAATAACCAAAACGAATACTACGACGAAGAAGGCAACAGTCTGCAAAAAGCATTTTTAAAAGCGCCGATTAAATTTTCACGGATTACTTCGCGTTTTACATACAGAAGACTTCATCCGGTTCAAAAAAAATACAAGCCTCATTTGGGAACCGATTACGCGGCTCCGCAAGGAACACCGATTTATTCCGTGGGTGACGGGACAATTACAGCCGCAACATATTCAAAATATAACGGCAGATATGTAAAAGTTAGACATAACGGAACATATACAACCCAATATTTACATATGTATAAAATCGCTTCGGGTATTAGACCCGGCGTTAAAGTGAAACAAGGACAGGTAATAGGATACGTCGGACACACAGGGCTTGCAAAAGGAAATCATGTGGACTTTAGATTTTGGAAAAACGGAAAACTGGTTGATCCGTTTAAGCAGAACATTCCTCCTTCCAAACCTATTGCAAAAGAATACTTGAACGATTTTAATATTTTAAAAGAAAGAATTATTTCGGAGTTAAATAATATCAGCTTTGAAAAAAATAACAATACTACCACTGCATCTCTATAAAAATAAATAAATGAGTAAAAAATACGAAGCCGTAATTGGTTTGGAAGTTCACGCACAATTATCTACCGAGACAAAAGCTTTTTGCAACTGTTCGACTAAGTACGGCAACAAGCCCAACAGTAATGTTTGCCCGGTTTGTTTGGGACATCCGGGAGTTCTGCCCGTATTAAATAAAAAAGTGGTCGAATATTCCGTTTTAATGGGAATGGCTGCAAATTGTAAAATTAACGAGTACTCGGTTTTTGCGCGTAAAAATTATTTTTATCCCGATCTTCCCAAAGGTTATCAAATTTCACAATACGAAGAACCTATCTGCTCGGACGGATTTATCAATATCTCTACATCCGACAATGAAGTAAGAAAGATAAGAATTGAAAGGATACACATAGAAGAAGATGCCGGCAAATCAATACACGATTCAGGCTCAAATACTTTGGTTGATTTAAATCGCTGCGGCGTGCCGTTAATTGAAATTGTAAGCAAGCCCGATATTAAAACTCCCGAAGAAGCATCCCTTTACCTTCAAAGAATCAGACAAATTGTTAGGTACTTAGGCATCTGCAACGGAAATATGGAAGAAGGATCTTTGCGCTGCGATGCTAATGTTTCCGTAAGAAAAATAGGTGAGGAGAAATTAGGGACAAAAACCGAAATTAAAAATATGAACTCTTTCAAAAATGTTGAAAGAGCTATTAGTTATGAAATCGAAAGACAGATAGACCTAATAGAAGACGGAAAGGATATCGTTCAGCAGACACTGCTTTGGAACGCCGATTTAAATATTGCCGAAACAATGCGAAGTAAAGAAGAAGCGAACGATTACAGATATTTCCCGGAGCCGGATCTTTTTCCGGTAGTTATAAACCAAGAGTTCAAGAAAAATATTAAAGAACAATTACCGGAATTGCCCGATGCACGGTTGACAAGATTTATTGATAGGTATAATATTCCGGAATACGACGCACAAATTTTAACAAACGAAAAATCACTTGCCGATTATTTTGAAAAAGGGACCAAGTTCACGGATGATTATAAATCATTAAGCAACTGGATTATGGTGGAAGTTTTAAGCGAAGTAAATAACAAAAAAATCAGTATTGATGACTTCACGGTTTCTTCCGAAAATTTAGCCGAACTGGTAAATTTTATAAACGACGGAACAATAAGCGGGAAAATTGCCAAAGAGGTTTTTGCCGAAATGTTAACCGGCAATAAAACCGCCGAGGAAATAATTAACGAAAAGAATCTCACACAAATATCGGATACTTCGCAGCTAAAAGAAATTATCGAAAAGCTGCTTGAAACATATCCCAAACAAGTTGAAGAATATCTGAACGGAAAAGGGAAACTAATAGGCTTTTTTGTTGGTAAGATAATGCAGCAAACACAAGGAAAAGCAAACCCCAAATTGCTTAACGAATTATTAAAGAATAAATTGGATTCTTTAAAGAACAATTGAATATATTTTATATTTAAATAAATTATAATTTAAGGAGCGAAATTTGTCATTTAAAACAGGACTTAAAAAATTTATTGGCATTAAAACCGAAGAAGAATTAAACAGAAAAAAAACACAAAAAGAAAAAGTTAAAGATTTTATTTCATCTATTTTATTTGCTCTTATTGCGGCATTTCTAATTATTACATTCGTAATTCAAAACACTCGAATTCCTACAGGATCAATGGAAGATACAATACTGGTGGGAGATTTTGTGCTTGTAAATAAATTTATTTACGGATCTTCTTCGCCAAGATATATCCCGTTTACCAATATCGCTCTTCCTTATTTTACTTTACCGGCATTAAGAGAACCTAAAGCAAACGACATTGTTGTATTTGAATATCCTGGAGAAAAAGACAGACTTTTTGCAAGAGAAAGAGGTGTGAATTATGTAAAAAGACTGATCGGCACACCGGGAGATACAATTAGAATTATTAATAGAGTAGTTTATATTAACGGTAAAGAATTCAAAAGACCGGTTCATATTAAATATTTAGACTATTACTCAAGACCGGCAAATATAGTTGAACCAAGGATTTTTCCAAAAGGTGCACCTTGGAACGAGGACAATTATGGTCCGTTGGTGGTACCAAAAAAGAACTCTACAATCGAGTTGAATTTAAGTAATATAGAACAATGGCGCACAATAATCGACCGTGAATACGGGAGAAGGGTTGTTAAGGTTGAAAATAACGTGATCACAATCGAGGGCAAACCCGTAAACAGTTATACTTTTAAAAAAGATTATTACTTTATGATGGGCGACAATAGAGACGACAGTCTCGACAGCAGATTTTGGGGATTTGTTGCTCGTGACACCATTATCGGAGAAGCATTTATCACTTTGTTCTCTTGGAACAGGGATATTCCCTTTACACAATTATTTAAATTGATCGGTTCAATTCGTCCGGACAGGATTTTAAAATTATTAAATTAAATACGAAAAAACTAACACATAATAATTCATCTATTATTTAAAGGTTTAAAAATTGAAAAAAAAGATATTCATATTATTTGCTTTAATATTATTTCCTCTCGTCATATATTCTCAGCCGCAGCCGTACGTAATTCTTATTTCTTTCGACGGTTTCAGGTGGGATTATGCCAACAGAGGAATAACTCCCAACATAGACATTATGAAGAAAAACGGTGTATCGGCTTTATCGTTGAGGCCGTCTTTTCCTTCAAAAACTTTCCCCAATCATTATGCAATTATCTCGGGAATGTATCCGGAAAACAACGGATTGATTGCTAATTCGATGCACAATCCTTATACCAATGAACATTTCAAGTTAAGCGATTCCATTCAGGTAAGAAACGGCAGGTGGTATTTGGGTGAAGCTTTTTGGGAAACCGCACAACGAAACGGAATTATTTCGGCAAGTTATTTTTGGCCCGGCTCCGAAATATCTCCCGAATATAGAAGACCTAAATATTATGAAAAATACGATCACAACAGAGATTATAAAGCAAGAGTCAACGGTGTTATCAACTGGTTAAAACTTCCCTATGAAAAAAGACCTCATTTTTTAACTCTTTATTTTTCGGCAACGGACGACAAGGGACATAAATTCGGACCGAATTCCAATGAAGTCAATCAAGCCATTGTTAAAGAAGACAACATGTTGGGTCTGCTATTCAAAAAACTGAAAGAAATAAATTTATATGACAGTACGAATGTAATTTTAGTTTCCGATCATGGAATGTCGGAAATCAGCAAAGACCGCACCGTAAATATTCAGGATATTATTAAGGATTACGATGTGGAATATCAGCAGGGCGGACCGTTTATGCTGATACAGCCAAAGCCCGATGAGGTTGATCAAGTATATAAGCTGCTATTGAAGAATGAAAATCATTTTAATGTTTACACAAAAGAAAATATACCTGCACGTTTCCATTACTCGAATAATCCGTTTATTCCCGATATAATTATATCAGCCGATTTGGGATGGAGTTTAACTACAAATAAATCGGCTAAATATATTTCTAAGATGAAAACCGGCGCTACCCACGGCTGGGATAATTATACACTTGATATGAACGGCATTTTCTTTGCGATGGGTCCGAGTTTCAAGGTTGGTTATAAAACCGGTACAATAAATAACATAGATATTTACCCGTTGCTGTGCGAGATTTTTAAAATTTCTCCCCGCTCAAATATTGACGGTAAATTGGAAAATATAGAATTCTTTTTGAAAAACCGTTAAGAGAAAATATGAATTTACTCGATATTAATTATGAAAAATATTCTCTTGATAACGGTCTGAATGTAATTCTTCACCAAAGAAAAGACCTCCCTTTAGTAGCGGTAAACATTTGGTACAGCGTTGGTTCCTCAAACGAAGTAAAAGGAAAAACCGGCATCGCACATTTGTTCGAGCATATGATGTTTCAAGGCTCGTTAAATGTTCCGAAAGAAAAACACTTTAAGTACATCCAGGAAGCCGGCGGAAATTTAAATGCTTCTACCAGTTTCGACCGTACAAATTATTACGAGAAACTACCTTCGAATTTTTTAGAACTGGCTTTGTGGTTGGAATCCGACAGAATGGGGTTTTTTCTGCCTGCACTTGATCAAATAAAATTAGACAACCAAAAAGATGTTGTAAGTAACGAACGCCTACAACGTTACGATAATCAACCCTACGGATTGGCTTGGGAAATAATAATAACAAACCTTTTTCCGCAAAATCATCCATACAGCTGGCCTACAATAGGGTTTATGGATGACATAAAATCTTACACGCTGGATGATGTTTCCAATTTCTTTAATTCTTACTATTCACCCTCCAATGCTTCGCTGGTTTTGGTCGGTGATTTTGAAATTGAAAACGCAAAATATTTAATTGATAAATATTTTTCCGAAATAAAAAGTTCAAATACAAACCGGCATCCTTCGTCGGAAGATTTTAAATTGAAAGAAAATATATTCATACAAAGAAAAGAGAAAGTTCAGCTTGACAGAATTTACTTTGCCTGGCCTACGGGCAGGGCTTACAACAAAGCGGACGCTTCGATAGATATCCTTTCGGATATTTTAGCCGGTTCCAAAACCGCAAGACTGAACGAAAAATTAGTACACAAATTGGAAATAGCACAGGACGTAAGCGCGTACCATATTTCGGGAAAATACGGGGGTGCTTTGCTAATAAGCGCAACAGTAAAACCGGGAATAAGTCCCGATAAATTAAAAGCCGAAATATTCGAAGAAATAGAAAAGCTGATTTCAAAAGGAGTTAACGAAAGAGATTTGTTAAAATCGAAGAACGGAATAAAATCTCAATTCATTTATTCCTTGCAGAATATTGATACGCTTGCCGACCACCTTAACCATTATAATTTTTATTTGAACGAACCGAACTCGTTTTCGTTTGATTTGAACAGGTATTCTTCGGTAACGGAAAAATCAATCTCAAATATTGCAGAAGATTATTTAAAAGATAAATATTTAGAACTCAGAATTTCACCGGAAGCATAATTAATGAGAATTAACAGAAAAGATATTCCAAAACCCGGCGACAAACCGAATTTTTTTCTACCGAATATTGAAGAGTTTGTAACGCCGAATTCTTTCAAAGTTGTTTTCGTTCGAAAAGAAAATTTGCCTATTATTAGATTTTCTTATCTGAACGAAATCGGGAGCATGAACGACCCGGAAAATCAAAAAGGATTGGCAAACTTATTCGGGATGGTATTGGACGAAGGTGCAGGCGGCTTAAACGCAATTGAATTGAAAGAAGAGTTCCAGCTTTTGGGCACAAATTTTTCAATTAACACAAACAAAGATTCAACATCTTTATCGTTTTTATGTCTGAAAGAAAACTTTGAAAGATCATTGGAACTTGTAAACTTGATTTTAAATGAACCTGAATTTGAAGAGCAGTCGTTTGCAAGAGAAAAAGGGAAAATTTTAACAAGCTTGCAACAAGTGCAGGATTCTGCGGATGTAATTGCAGACCTTGCATTTGAAAATTTACTGTTTGACAGAAAAGAGCCTTACGCTTTTCCGGCAGCAGGTTACCCCGAACATATAAATAAACTAACAAAGGATAATATTGTTAATTATTACGGAAACGTATTCAAAAACTCTGCTCCTTATTTAGTGGTTGTCGGTGATGTTGAAAAGGATAAATTAGCACAAATTATTGACAACAAATTATTACCGATAACAAATCATGTCGAGTCAAACAGCTTAAATGAAAACTTCAATTCTAAAAAGACAAAAATTTATTTTGTAGATAAAAAAGATTCTGTGCAGAGTGAAATCAGGGTAGGACATCTTACCGGCAGAAGAAACGAAAAAGATTTTTATTCGAAAGTGCTTTTAAACACTGTTTTAGGCGGACAATTTACAAGCAGATTAAATCTTAACTTGAGAGAAAACAAAGGATACACATACGGAGTTCACTCAAGTTTCAGCTACCATAAATATGCGGGGTCTTTTTATATAACAACGTCAGTTGAAACAAAATATACGGAAGCAGCAATAAATGAAATTATAAGTGAAATGGAAAAAATCCGTCAGGGCGTTACGGAAGATGAATTAAATTTTGCAAAATCTTCAATAACAAAAAATTTTCCCTCTAACTTTGAAACTTACGGTCAAATTACCAATAATTTATCGAGCAAAATAAAACATTCATTACCGGATAATTATTTTGATAATTACTTAAACAAAATATCCGACGTAACAATTGACGAAATAAAAGATTCGGCGTTAAAAAATGTACTCCCTGATAATGCCGTTATTTTAGTGGTCGGGGATAAAGAAAAAATATTACTGCAATTAAAAGACCTGAAATTCGGCGGGGTTACCGAAGTCGGAATCTTCGGTCAGGAATTATAGCTGAGAAATCTCTCGGAAACCCGGTTTCTAAATTCCCGATAAATCAATAATCCACTTTACGCAAAATGTTATCCGTCAACTGACGGAAATAGCCACGACCTTTAGGTCGTGGGCAAATGATGTCTATAACTATTGGCTTTAGCCACATAAAACAAAAGATTTTGGGCTAAAGCCCGTGTCTAGTTGCTATATCTAATCCACGACCTAAAGGTCGTGGCTATAAATCGTGAAATAATGCGTAACGTGATTTATAATTCTCAAATCAGGCTGAAATCAGTATACTTTAATAAGTAATAAATTTATACCCTAAATTTCCGTATTTATTCAAATCGGTTCTAATTTTCATAATATTTTCAAGAGACAGAACAACATTTAACGTATCGTTTGTCCCTGTACTCATCACATAAGATCTGAATATTTTTTTTAACCCTGTTTTGTATTTTTTAGTAAAATTAATAAAATTTTTCTGGTACAAAAGCTTTATCCTCATTCTCTTGAAAGCAGTTTTAACTTTATAACTTGGATTAAAATTAGAAGGAAATAAGATAAACTTGGTTTTGGGGAAAAATTTTAGGATGGCATTGACACCCTGTCTAATTCTACTTTCATCAAAGCTGTTTTTAATTTTAAATTTCAGCTCCTCAATATTGTTGTTTATAATTAAAGCAAATTCTTTATTGTTTTTTGATACTTCATTTGCCAAATCAATATTTTTAGTAGAAGGAGAAAACAAAAGTGTAATATCTTTAGTTAAATTCAGTATGTTATATTTATTTTCATCCCCGAGATCATCAGGCAGGATTACCGATAAATTCAAATAACCCGCCGAATGTGCAATTTCTTTTTTATATATAAAAACGGCGGATAAAACCAATTTATCCGCATTGGATATTTCCAGTAAAGAAGTACCGCCGGCTTTTACCTCTTTCGAAGTAACTTGTAATTTAGTCCCCGATAGATTTTTGTAAATTTCTTTAATTAATAAAATATTGGGTAAATCATTTGGTACATCTATTTTGTAGATGTAAATCAATGATTTTTTTTTGTCTTTTTTAATCGGTGATTTGTGTATCCAATTTTGTTTTATGTTGTAGCTTTTAAGCGATGCAATAAACAAAGAATCTACCTTGGCCGGTTTTATTTCCGCATTAAATACTTCGGTTGTTTTTTTTCCGTCCTCCGAATTAAATCTTTCTAAGAGCAAATTTGCTATTAATAATACAACAGCCAAGGCAAACAAGCTTTGAATGGTTTTATATTTATTAGAATATTTATCCATTAAAATTCAAGAAAATCTAATTATTCTTGAATTGAGGTTTACGTTTTTCTAAAAATGCGGATGTACCTTCTTTGAAATCTTTGGTACCGCAGCATAAAGCAAAAACGCTTGCTTCATAATTCTGTCCGCCTCCCCCTGAAACTTCGGAAACAATGTTAATGGCTTTCATTGCCATTCTAATAGCAAACTGTCCTTTAGAACAAATTTTACCTGCCATTTCTTTTGCTTTGTCCATCAATTCAGATTGCGGATATACTTTGTTTACAAGACCAATTTTCAATGCTTCTTCAGAGTTTATCATATCGCCTGTTAAAATATATTCCGTAGCTCTGCCGGAGTTAATAAGTCTTGTTAATCTTTGTGTACCGCCGTAACCCGGAATTATACCCAAATTAACTTCGGGCTGACCGAACACGGCATTTTCTGATGCAAGGCGGATATTACAAGCAAGAGCAATTTCGCATCCTCCGCCCAAAGCGTAACCGTTAACGGCAGCAATTACGGGCTTTTCCATTTTTTCAATTTTACTGAAAACTCTCTGTCCTTTTTCCGAAAACATTTTTGCCGTTTTCTCGTCCAGTTTATTTAACTCCGATATATCGGCTCCGGCTACAAAAGCTTTTTCTCCGCTTCCGGTTAAGATAATTACGTACACTTTTTCATCTTCGTTTAATTGAGAGAATGCCCGGTCTAATTCTTCAATTGTTTCATTATTAAGTGCATTTAATTTTTCGGGACGGTTAATTGTAACAACCGCGGTGTTGTTTGCAATTTCCACTAATAAATTATTGTACATAATTTTATCTCCTTTGTAATATTTTATTTATTGATTTTTGTTTCCGTTTTCTTTAGTTCCGTACCTACACCGTATTTATATACAAGCTTGCCCCCGTATTCGCCCGCTTTATACAAAAAGTAAGAACCGGCTAAAGCAAGGATAATAAAAATATATTTATAATTAGTCGTAAATTTTTTCTTCAGTACCAAATATGTTCTGAAAACAAGAACCGCAGTAAAATACCAAATAGTTAAATTCGCAAAATCTTCGTGTTTCTCGATGACCCCGGAAGGAATACTTGCTCCTGCTTCCTTCAGTTTATCTGCCACCTCCACCGCTTGGTTACCGGTCAAAACGGCAAGAAAAGCAGTAAGTACACCCAATAATAGTGTAATATGTGCGGCTTTTGAAAATATTTCTTTTTTTGAAAATGCCGAAATTATTTCCAAAACAACATAAGACAGCAGCAATACTATTGGAAAGTGTGTGATTTTAGGATGTAAAGCCGCTAAAAATTCCATAATAACCTCATTTATAATTTAAACAATATTTTGTATCAAACGTTTAAAATAAAGCTTTAGATAATTAAAACCGTATTACCCTTTAAATGGATAATACTCAATATTTTACTTTATATAAAAATAATCCTTTTGCCGGCACTGCTTCTCCGGCGGTGCATCTGTCCCTGCTATCGATTATATTTTTTATATGTTCGCTTGTCCATCCGTTTTTATGTACGTTAATCAATGTACCAACAATGGACCTTACCATTCCGTGTAAAAATCTGTCCGCTTCAATGTAGAATAATATCTTGTTTGAAAGTTCTTTCCAGCGGATAGAATAAATGTTGCAATTTTTGTTTTTTGTCTCCGTTTTTTTTCTTGCAAAAGCAGAAAAATTATTTTCCCCCAATAAAGTTTTACTTATTTCATTTAAGTAGTCAACATCAAATTCTTCATTTAAAAAATAGGAATATTTATTAAAGAAAGGCGATTTAATTTTGCTGAACAAATAAATATAACTTCTTTTTTTAGCGTCAAATCTGGAATGGAATTCTTCTTTCGCTTCTTTCATCGAAACAACCGAAATATCTTCGGGAAGAATCGCATTTAATGAATGTTGAAATCTGTAAATATCTAATCCGTCATCGATTTTAAAATTAGCTATTTGTCCCAGAGCGTGTACCCCGCTGTCCGTTCTGCCCGAACCGATTAAATTTACTTTCCGCTTTGTTATAGTTTTAATCGCATCGGTTATTTTTTGCTGAACGGTATCGGCATTGTTTTGTATCTGCCAGCCGGAATAATTTGTGCCGTCGTATTGAATTTTTAATTTATAATTCAATTTTTTTATTTTCTCCGAGAAAAAAAATAAGATTTATAATTTTATTTGTCTTTTGCAGATGTTTTTTTGCCGCGAATTCGCGAATTAGCGGCTTGTAAAAATTAAAATAAGAACCGTAAATTTTTTCTAAAAACAATAGAATTAGTTACTCACAAAAAAAGATTTCATTAAACATCAATATAAATAAAACGATAATTTTGTATATTAAAATTAAACAATATTGAATATTATATGTGCGAAAAATCAAAAAACCAACTTCTGCAAGAACTCATAAAGCTTCAGGAAGATTTTAATATTTACAAAGCTACAACAGAAAAAAGATACGAATCTAAACTAAAAGAAAGTATATATACTTTAGAAACTATATTTCAAACAAACCCGGATTCAATTACGATCTCCAAAATTGACGACGGCTCTATACTGCTTGTTAACAAAAGTTTTTTAGATATTTCAGGTTATAAAGAAGAAGAAGTGATAGGTAAAACTACAACAAGTTTAAATATCTGGGTAGATATAAACGAAAGAAAGAAATTGGTTTTTGAAGTTGAACAAAGCGGATACGTTGATAATTTTGAAGCAAAATTCAGAATGAAAGACGGTTCAATTATTACCGGGTTGGTTTCTGCAAGAACATTCCAATATAATAACGAATTTTGTCTTCTATTAATTACAAGAGACATAACCGATTATAAAAGGCTAATCAACAGAGCAATTTTAAACGAACTTCGTTTCCGAGCTTTTTTTAGAAATAAAGAAAGCGGTGTATCGATATTAGACCTAAACGGAAACTATAAATCGGCAAATGAAAAATTGTGCAATATGCTGGGCTACACGTTTGAAGAACTAAAAGGGAAAAGCTTTAAGGATGTAAGCTATCATAGAGATACAGCTGCAAATGAAGAAATGATAAAGAAACTTCATTCCGGTGAAATAAACTCTTTTACACTTGAGAAAAGATATGTAAGAAAAGACAATACTTATTATTGGGCCGAGGTATTTGTAACAGGGATCTACGATACAAAAGGAAAACTGATTGAAACGATAGGCATTCAATATGATATTACACAAAGAAAATATGAAACATTAAGAAACAGGTTAAATTATGAACTTTCCGGCTTAATTGAAAAAGATTATGAAAACGAACAGTTATACCAAAAGATATATAATGTTTTATTAAAAATATTTTCAATAAGGGATGTTTACCTGGCAATAATAAATGAAGATAATACCATTACTTATAAAATTTCCGAAAATGATATAAAACCCAAATACGAATTGGACGATAAAGAAGAAATTCTTATTCGTTATATAGTAAAGAATAAAAAATCCCTAATTATTTATGGGGATGAAATACCTGACTTTTTTGAAAAAATTACAAATAAAAAATATGCTTTAAAAGTTCATAGTTGGCAGGGAGCTCCTATTTTTGTTTCAGGAGAAGTAAAGGTGGTTCTGGTTATTAGGTTATTCGAAGAAAAAATTAATTTTTCTTCAAAACAAATAAATTTATTACAAGACACTGCAAAAATAATTTCCGACCTATTGGAAAAGCGAAAAGCGATAAATGAAATTAAACTTCTCTCGCAGGTGTTAGACCAAAGTCCGGTAATTGCAATCATCTCCGACATAAAGGGCAACATCGAATATGTAAACAAAAAAGCGACGGAAGTAACGGGTTATAAACAGGAGGAATTGTTAAACCAGAATCTTCGTATTTTAAAATCCGGCGAACATAAAACGGCAATTTACAAACAGCTTTGGGAAACTGTTCTTGCAGGTAAAACCTGGACCGGAGATTTACTCAACACAAAGAAAAACGGAACACAATATTGGTCACGAAATATCATATCACCCATTAAAAATTCCGCCGGAAAAATAGTTCATTTGGTAGCCCTTAATTTAGATGTAACCGAATTAAAAGCCGCCGAGCTGGAGGCTCAAAAATTTAATTTGCTCATAAACACAAGTCAAGATTTTATTGTGTTTATAAACATGGATCAAACAATAAGTTATTTAAACCCCGGAGGCAGAAAACTTATCGGTTTGTCAAAGAACGAAGACGTTACAAAACTGAAAATGAAGGATTTTCTAACCGATGAGGGAAATAAAATATTCTTAAACGAAGAACTTCCTTCGATTACAAAAAAAGGGTTTTGGACAGGCGAAAATAAATTGAAGCATTTTAAAACGGGTAAAGAAATTCAGGTTTTGTCTAACTCATTTTTAATAAAAGATCCCAAAACCAACAAACCGTTAACGATGGGTGCAATAATTCATGATTTAACGGAAAAAAATGAAGCCATTAAAGCACTAAAACAATCCGAAGAAAAATTTAAAACGTTAGCAGATAATTCAATTAATATGATCTACATCTTCAGCGAAGATAAATTCCTTTATGTAAATAAAATGTTCATTAAAACATTCGGTTATTCGGAAAAAGAAATTTTTGACCCCAAATTTAATCTGTTCCAAAAACTCATTCCTCCGGATAGTAAAGAAGCCGTTCTTCGCAGCATTGAAGAGCATAAGAAGGATAAAGAGATACAGCCCTACGAGATTAAAATTTCCACAAAAGACGGACGATTGATTGATGTAATAGATAGCTCAAACATAATTGAATTTAACGGTCAAAAAGCCGTTATGGGAATATTAACGGACATTACGCGGAGAAAGATAGTAGAAAAAGAAATTATTGCCGCAAAAGAAAAAGCAGAGGAACTTAACAGACTGAAGTCCATCTTTTATGCCAATATGAGTCACGAACTTAGAACACCTTTAGTGGGTATCATGGGTGCATCCGAAATATTGCAGGAAACAATAGAAAATGAAGAGCAGAAGGAAATGGCTTCAATAATCTATACAAGCGGTAAAAGACTTACAAGAACGCTCAACAATATTTTGGACTTATCAAAAATATCATCCGAGCAAATGATACTTGAGTTGGAAGAAGTAAACATAAACGAAGCTATCTCCGATATAATAGGATTATTTAAACAAGCAGCTAAAAATAAAGGGTTATCTATAAAATTTAATAAGAAAGATGATCCGCTAATTTCCAAACTCAGTTATGATAAATTTATAGAAATTATGGATAATATTATTAATAATGCGATAAAATTTACAAGAGAAGGAGAAATTACCATAACCTCAGAAAAACAAAAAATTAAGGGCAAATCTTTTTCCATTATTTCAGTAAAAGATACAGGAATAGGAATTGATAAAGAAGACATAAAATATATTTTTGATGAATACAGGCAGGTTAGCGAAGGACTTGCAAGAAAATACGAGGGAACAGGATTGGGCTTAACCATATCAAAAAAATATGCGGAATTGATGAACGGAACGATAGAGGTAGAAAGTAAACTAAACCATGGTTCTAATTTTATCCTGAAATTTCCTTTGGTTTAAAATTAAGAATAAAATTATTTTACGTAAACCGTTTTAATATTTACAAATTCCTTTATTCCGAATGCCGATAATTCCCTACCGTAGCCGGATTCGTTTATACCGCCGAAGGGCAGCCTTGGATCGGATTTTACAAAGTCATTTACAAAACAGCAGCCGGCATTTAATTTTTCTTTTGCAATTAATTCACCCTTTTGTTGGTTACTTGTAAACACCGCTGCACCGAGTCCGAAAACGGTATCGTTAGCAATTTTAACAGCATCTTCTTCACCATCAGCTTTAATTAACGCCGCTACGGGACCGAACAATTCTTCATCGTAAGCCGGCATACCTTTAGAAACATTTGTTAAAACCGTAGGCGGATAAAAAGCTCCCTTACTTTCCGGAACGGTTCCTCCGAGCAAAAGCTTTGCACCTTTTTCAATACTTTTTAATACCTGTTGATGAAGTTCGTTTCTTAACTTTGTGCTTGCCTGCGGTCCCAAATAATTAGTTTCGTCAAAAGGATCACCCATTTTCTTTTCGCTCATTTTCTGAACGAAAAGCTTTTCAAACTCATTATAAACCGATGCTGTAATTATAAATCTTTTTGCGGCAATACAACTCTGTCCCCCGTTTAATAATCTTGCGGCTGTACAAATCTCGGCAGCTTTTTCCAAATCCGCATCATCAAGAATTACGTAAGGGTCGCTTCCGCCCAATTCCAAAACGGTTTTCTTTAACATTTCTCCTGCTTTTTGTGCTATACTTCTTCCGGCCGGAACGCTGCCGGTTAAAGTAACGGCTTTTATCAATTTGTTTTCAATTACATTACTCATTCTTTTAGAGGGGACTAAAATAGATGCAAATAATCCTTCGGGAAATCCGGCTTCTAAAAATATCTTTTCAATGGCAAGGGCACAGCCGGAAACATTTGAGGAATGTTTCAAGATTCCCGCATTCCCCGCCATCAAATTAGGTGCGGCAAATCTGAAGACCTGCCAAAATGGAAAATTCCAAGGCATTACCGCCAAGACAACACCCAAGGGCCGATAAGTCACAAAGCTTTTCCGTGCGTCTGTTTCAATAATTTCATCCTGTAAAAATATTTTTGTATTATCAGCAAAATATTCACAAACCCAAGCACATTTTTCAACCTCCGCTCTTGATTGAGCGATGGGCTTGCCCATTTCCATAGTCATTAATTTTGCAAATTCTTCCTTTTTATCCTTTAAAACAGAAGCCGCTTTTTTCATTTTTATGCTTCTAAAATTCAGGTCTGTTTCTTTCCAGCTTAAAAATTCAGTGTTAGCTTTTTCTATTTTATTTGAAATTTGTTCATGCTCCATTTCTTGATATGAAGCAATTGTTTTACCGTCGGATGGATTTATTGAGTAAAGCATTTTTTACCCCGTAATTTTTATTTAAAAATAATTTTCTCTTCTTTTAATTACTATCAGCGATTTATCGTCGGAGTACATTCCGCCTACCGAAAATTTTATTACATCCTTCAATATTGCCAATGCAATTTCTTTAGAATTTAGATTCCTGTTTTTAATTAAAGTTTTTATAAGTCTTTCTTCCTCATAATTCTCAAATTCGTGGTTGGAAGAATCGGTAACGCCGTCGGAATAAATTAATAGTATATCTCCTCCGGAAAAATTTATATTCTCAACTTTATATTTTGCTTTTGGAACAGGCCCGAAAACAGGACCGGTAGGATAAAGTTTGATAATTTCATCTGAATTTTTTTTCAGGAATAGGGGTGGATTATGTCCCGCGCTTGAATACAAAAACAAACCGCTTTTATCCGTAGACAGTTCTCCGTAAAAGAATGTTGCAAATTTATCGTCATCGAATATTTTATTTATTTGTGTATTCATTCTTCTCATCAAGGTGGCAATTTTTATTTCAAAGTTGCTTGCCATTCTTAACGCACCCGAAATATACAAGGCTTCGGCAGCGGCGCCCACACCTTTGCTGGCTGCATCGCCCAAGGCAATGCCTAATCTTTCGTTGTCTTCCCCAATTTCCAAATAATCATAAAAATCACCGCCGACAATTTCCGCCGGTTTTGTTAAGCCGTATAGATCGTATTCGTGAAACTGATATTCGTGCTCGGGCAAAATACTTTCTTGTATCTGCCTTGCTTTATCAATTCCTGCTTCAAGAAAATCTGCTTTTTTAGATGTACGATGCTGCTTTAATTTCGCGGTTAGTGTAGTAGCGATTATGCTTAGATTATATTTTAACTGTTCATTTACATTTTCGTTATTAAGAGCAAGCAGATACTCGTAATAACAATTACCGTTTAGTTTTATTTTTGAACCGACCCCCGAAACGGAATATTTTAAAATTCCTTTTTCTCTTAATGTTTCATTCGTTTCGTTGCCGAGTATCGTTCTGTCTTCACTTATTAAATCAAAAACAGGATAATCCGATATTTTTACTTTGAAATTATTTTTTATCTTTTCTACGTTGCCAATCTGATAAAGTAATTTATATGAAGCCGAGTTTTTATCTAATTTCCAAATCCTTCCGCCGGTAATATTAATGTTTTCATTCTCAACCGTTTGTCGCAAAACACTAATCAGCATGTCTTTTTCCGACTTGAATTCTTTTGAAGTTATTGTTTCAACAGTTTTGTGTAATTTTCTTTGTTCCATTTATTTATACATTTTAATTTTTTTATAATATGTAAATTTATATAATTCAATCGCCTTTATAAAATTCCGGAGTACTTTTTTCACTGTTATAAACCGAAATCGGACATGATTAATACATAAAAATCTTATACGTTTTTAAAACTTTAGCCTGCCAACCCCGATGCTTTTATCTTTTTTCATCAAATATTTTTCTCGACCCCGGTTTAACAATTTCTATTTTTTCTTTGCACAAAGGACATTCTTCTTTTGAATATGAAATTACTTCCATTTTTATAAGACTATACTGCGGATATCCGAAGTTCACTTTCCCGTTGCTTCTGTCAACAATAAATCCGACACCAACAACATTTGCTCTATTTTTATTTACAAGATCAATTACTTCAAAAACGGATCCGCCGGTAGTAACAACATCTTCACAAACAAGTACATTTTCTCCGGGACTTAAATTGAAACCCCTTCTGAGGGACATTGTTTTATTTTCTCTTTCGGCAAAAATAGAGCGTTTACCGAGCTGCCTTGCAACTTCCTGTCCTACAACAATTCCGCCAATTGCCGGACAAATTACAGTATCGAACTCAAATTTTCTGAAATATTCGGCAATATTATTGCAAATTGATTCGTTGTATTTGGAATATTGCAGAACTTTTGCACACTGGAAATATTTGTTGCTGTGCCTACCCGAAGTTAATAGGAAGTGTCCGCTTAAAAGCGCTTCGGTTTTTTTGAAAATACCCAATACTTCATTTTCAGTTAAGTTCATCCAAAAATTCCTCCATTTCCTGCGCGGCGTGATTATCGCCTTGCTGCTTAGCTATTTTTATCCCCTTGCCGTAAATTTCTTTTGCTTCTGTCAATTCATTTGTTTCTTCTTTTAAAATAGCAAACTGCATATAAGCCGGTACATAACTTGGATCTTTTTCAATTAATATTTTGAAGTATTTTTCGGCTTCCGAATAATCTTTTTTCGATTTATACTCCAATGCAATGCCGTAAATAACAAATGAATCCTGAGGATCTTTCCGGTAAAGTTCCAACAGTCCGCTTAATCTATCATTCATTTACTTTAATTCCTCAATCTTATTAGCAAGGTCGAAATCCTTTTGCGTAATTCCGTTTTTATCGTGGGTACAAATTGTAATTTTAACTTTATTCCATGAATGCATAAAAATATCAGGGTGATGATTCATAGCTTCCGCCGATTTTCCTATTTTATTAACAAAATAAAGCGCTTCGTTAAAATCTTTTAATGAATATTCTTTTGAAATTGCTTTGTTTTCGAACACCCATCCGGATAAATTCATCAGGTTTGAATCTATTTCTTTTTTACTTAGCAAGCACATAAACTTTTCGATATTTTTTTCTAATAAATATAAAAAAAGCGTATTACAATAATACGCTTTATAATTATTCTTTAATAAAATTAATTGTATTTAAGTGTCTTTTTTATCTGTTTTTTCTGCTTCTTCGTCCGAAATATCAATTTTTTCGTCAATAAAAATTAATTCATCAGTGTTTTTAACAAATTTGGCCGTTATTCTTGTTCCCTCTTCGAACGAACCTCTTAAGATTTCTTCTGCCAAAGGATCTTCCACATATTTTTGGATTGCTCTTCTTAAAGGTCTTGCTCCAAATTTTTCGTCGTAACCTTTTTCTACCAAAAAGTTTTTAGCGGATTTATCCAATATTACTTCCATCTTATGTTCGGCAATATTGTTCATCAAATCCCTTAACTCAATGTCAATAATTTTAAGAATATCTTTTTTGGTTAACGATCTGAATACGATTGTTTCATCAACACGATTTAAAAACTCAGGATTAAACAATTTTTTCATCGCGTCTTCCAAAGTATTTTTAAGAGCTTCGTGTTTATCTTCGGATTTGTCACCTCCAAAACCGAATGAGCCAATGGATTTAATGTCTCTTGCACCTATGTTAGATGTCATTATAATTATAGTGTTTTTGAAATCTACTTTTCTGCCGAGGCTGTCGGTTAATATTCCGTCATCAAGCACCTGAAGTAAAATACTGTATACATCCTGATGCGCTTTTTCAATTTCATCAAATAACACAACCGAATAGGGGCGTCTTCTGACTTTTTCGGTTAATTGTCCGCCCTCTTCGTATCCTACGTATCCCGGAGGAGCGCCTACCAATCTTGACAGAGAGAATTTTTCCATATACTCGCTCATATCAATCCTAATAAGAGCATCTTCGGAATCGAATAGATAACGTGCAAGAGCTTTACTGAGTTCGGTCTTACCCACGCCTGTGGGACCTAAGAAAATAAAGCTGCCTATCGGTCTGTGTGGATTTTTTAAACCCGCTCTTGTTCTTCTAATGGCTTTTGTAAGCTTTATAATCGCTTCCTCCTGTCCGATTATTTCTTTACGCAAAGCATCTTCCATATTAAGCAGTTTTTCCGATTCTGTTTGAGCAACCCTGTTTACGGGAATACCGGTCATCATTGCCACAACAGTTGCAATATCTTCTTCATTCACGTCGTGAATTACATCCTTGGTTTTAGCTTCCCATTCGTTTTTTACCAATTCAAGATCGGATTGAAGGTTTCTTTCTTTATCCCTCAATCTGGCTGCCTCTTCGTAATCTTGTCTTTTAACCACGGAAGCTTTTTCTTTTCTTACTTCTTCAATTTCATCTTCCAGGTCCAATACTTCCTGGGGAACCTCAAAATTACCCATATGAATTCTGGAGCCGGCTTCATCAATTACATCAATAGCCTTATCGGGCAAATGTCTGTCGGAGATATATCTTGTGCTCAACTTCACTGCGGCAACAATCGCCTCATCAGAATATTTTACGTGATGATGTTCTTCATATTTAAATTTGATGTTGTCAAGAATTTGCAAAGTTTCTTCATAATTAGGCGGTTCAACCATAACCTTTTGGAAACGTCTGTCCAAAGCTCCGTCGGTTTCAATGTGTTTTCTGTACTCGTCTAAAGTTGTTGCGCCTATGCATTGTATGTCACCTCTTGAGAGAGCCGGTTTAAACATATTTGAAGCATCCAACGAACCCGAAGCACCGCCGGCACCGACAATTGTGTGGAGTTCATCTATAAAAAGGATAACATCTTCGGCTTTTTCAAGCTCATTCATCAAGGCTTTCATTCTTTCTTCAAATTGCCCGCGGTATTTAGTTCCGGCAACCAAACCGGTGAGGTCCAAAGTTACCACACGTCTGTTTTGCAAAATCCTCGGTACTTTTCTCTGTACTATTCTTAAAGCCAATCCTTCGGCAATTGCAGTTTTACCAACACCCGGCTCTCCTATAAGAACAGGGTTGTTTTTTTTCCTTCTGCTTAAGATTTGTGCAACTCTTTCAATTTCCATTTCTCTGCCGACAACCGGATCAAGTTTGTCTTCGACTGCGAGTTTAGTCAGATCCCTCCCAAAATTATCAAGTACAGGTGTCTTTGTTCTTTCTGTTTTTTTATCCACTCTTGCTTTTGTACCGGAAGGAGTTGAAACTTCTCTGTCACTTAGCAGCGCGTTCAAATCGGAACGAGCGGCATCGTACGTTACATTAAACTGATGAAGAATTTGAGTTGCAATATTATCTTCGTCTCTCAGTAAAGAAAGTAAAAGATGTTCCGTACCGATTACCTCGGCTTTATAAATTTTAGATTCTATTTGAGTTATCTTTAAAACTTTTTCCGCCTGTTTGGTTAGCGGAATATTTCCTATTGTCAAAGTACCGCCCGAAGTCCTAACCGTATCTTCAATTGCTTTTTTAAGTTTAATTAAATCGCAGTCAAGATTTCTTAGAATTTGGACTGCAACGCCCTGTCCTTCTCGGATAATACCCAAAAGAAGATGTTCCGTTCCTATATAGTCGTGTCCCAAACGAAGAGCCTCTTCACGGCTTAATCTTATTACATCCTGAAGTCTGTCTGAAAAATTTCCTTCCATCGATTCATCCTAATTATTGGCGGTTATAATACTAACAATATTAGTTGTTTATTTGTTGCACTAAATATACAAAATTAAACAAACAAGCAAATAATTTACATAACAAATATAACTAGTTTAAATATATGTTATTTAATTAAGTAGTCAATAAATATACCAAAAGATTCGTAGTACATAATCATCCTTTTTGATATGAATTTCAACAA
>CAZAOG010000026.1:0-25728 GCA_964486645.1 uncultured Ignavibacteriaceae bacterium
AATTTAGAGGTTACCCGTCCCGACGATTTCTCAATAATAACAGAAGAGTTGGGTGGTTGGGTTAATATGGAAGGACAAAAAGTTGTTTCAAAAAATGTATATAAATGGACAGCCCAAAGCGATTCTATTTTAAAATTGGAGCATTTAAGATTCGGAGAGGAAAAACCGATATTTCTTGTTAGTTTTTACAACGAAAAGAACATTTTATGGAAAAGCTTAAAACCGCACATTTGCCAACAAGATATATATTCGGCCGAAATTGTTATTTCACATTCAAACGTTAAACTGATCTGGAGCATCGAAACTCCCAAACACACCTATTCAATCGAGTCAACCTATTACAATTAGCTTACTTCCTTTTAGGTTTTAATTTTGCCCTTTGGTATATTTACAATCTAAAAATCAACAAATTGATATGAATTTAACAGAAAAATTAGAAAAAATAAAAGAACATTTCGATGATTTAAACAAGCAGTTATCCGACCCGGAAGTGCTTAACGACAGAGAAAAAGTAATACGGCTTAGCAAAGAAAGAAGCGACCTTGAATCCATAATATCGGCTTACAACCAATTTTCCGAAGTATTAAACAATATTGAAGGAAATAAAGAAATAATAGAACAGGGCGAAGATCCGGAATTAATAGAGATGGCAGAGAGTGAATTAGATGAATTGGAAATTAAAAAAAACGAGCTTGAGGAAAGTATAAAATTACTTCTTCTGCCTAAAGACCCGAACGATAATAAAGATATAATAATGGAAATCAGAGCCGGTACCGGGGGTGATGAAGCGGCTTTGTTCGCCAATGATTTATTCAGAATGTATTCCCGTTATGCCGAAATTAAAGGATGGAAAATAGAGTTAATAGATTTAAGCGAGTCGGGACTGGGCGGAATAAAAGAGGTGGTTTTTTCCGTTTCGGGAAAAAATATTTACGGCAGTTTAAAATTTGAAAGCGGTGTTCATCGTGTGCAGAGAGTTCCTCAAACCGAAGCCAGCGGAAGAGTTCATACGTCGGCAGCTTCGGTAGCGGTTTTACCGGAAGCGGAAGATGTTCAAATTGAAATCAACCAAGCCGATTTAAGAATCGATGTCTATCGCTCAGGCGGAGCGGGGGGACAGAACGTAAACAAAGTTGAAACAGCGATAAGAATAACACATTTACCGACAGGTTTGGTTGTACAATGCCAGGATGAAAGATCTCAATTAAAGAACAGACAAAAAGCCATGAAGGTGCTCAGAGCCAGGCTGTACGATGCTAAATTGAAAGAACATAATGCGGAAATTTCCGCGCAGAGAAAAAATATGGTCGGCAGCGGTGACAGAAGCGATAAAATAAGAACTTATAATTATCCGCAAAACAGGGTAACTGACCATAGGATAGGTCTTACTCTTTACAATCTTTCTAATATTATGGAAGGTGATTTGGACGAGCTTCTCGAACAATTAAAAATTGCGGACAGAGCAGAAAAACTACAGGCAAGCGGCTAAAATTTTTTATAGAGCTTTAATTGTAATTAAACTTATATCGTCCTCAAAATTTCCGCCGGTAAATTCCCGGAATTCAGCTTTTAATTTTTCCATCGGGTTATCCGATAACGATATACTTTTTATCACCTCGCTCATTCTTTTAGCCCCGAACTGTTCCCCTTCGCTATTCCGTGATTCAATTATTCCGTCGGTTACGATAAAAATACAATCATTCCGATTTAACGTAATATTTATATCTTCATAACCGCCTTCGGGCGAAAACCCTAAAAGCAATCCTTTCGATTGTAATTTTCTGAACTTGTTATTAACCCTATCCAAATAAAGAAGCGGCAAATCTCCTGCTCCGGTATATTTTAAAGTTTTATTTTTTTTATTTAAGATAACTATTGATAGAGTTGCAAATACTTCGGAAACTTTTGCATCTTTATAAACCGATTTATTAACCTGCTGCAATATAACGCTGGGGGTTAGTTCGCTTGTGTTTTGCAGAACAACCCTGATTGCACTTCTAACGTAACCTGCATAGGCAAAAGCAAAATACCAAGCTCCCCATTTTTTGCCCATTACATCGCCCAAAATTATTGCCAGGTTGTTTTCGTCTAAAACAAAGTAATCTAAAAAATCTCCGCCGGGAATTCCTTTATACGTCTGATGCCATTGCGAAATTTCAAACCCTTCAAACTCCGGTGTTTTATCGGGAACTACTTTTACATGCATCGAATCCGCAGCGTGCTGTAATTCGGAAACTGCTTTCTGCCTTTCTTTACCCAGACTTTTAACTATTGCGCTAACTTTTGCAACTACTACTCTCGGACCCGCAGTTTTTAACACGTAGTCCGCAATACCCAGATCATATCCCTCAAGAATATCGTCTTCTTCACCCTTTGAAGTTAAAAAAACAAAAGGAATGCCTTTAAGAGAATCATTAGCCAGCAACATTCTTCTAAATTCGAAGCCGTCTTTTTCGGGCATCATAATATCCGAAATAATTAAATCGGGGTTAAATTCTTGCGCTTTTCTGTATCCTTCGTCGGCGCCGGCAGCATATTCACACTTAAATCCTTCCTTTTTAAGATTATACTGGAACAACATACCGAGTGATCTATCGTCATCTACCAGCAATATTTTTGCCTGTTGTTCGGCAAAATTATCCTCAACATTTTTTTTAGTTCCGTAACTCTTGTAAATATCAGAGCGTCTGAGCAAAGCTTGAATCTTAAATAGAAGATCGTCAATTTCTATGGGTTTAAATATTATATCGTCCGCGCCGGCTTCAAGTGCTTTAGCTTTGTTTCCAATAGTAGGGTCGCCCGTGATAAATATAAAGGGAATTAAACTATGTTTGTTGTTTTTTCTTATCAAACTGCAAAATTCATAGCCGTCCATTTCATTCATAATTATATCGCACAAAACCAAATCAATATTGTTGTTGTTCAATATTTTTTCTGCTTCGGAAGGTTTGGCTGCTTCGTAAACATTGTAGAAGTTAGAAGAGAGCTGCTGATTCAGCAATTCACGGATAATGGGGTCATCATCGATTATCAATACAGATTTTTGTGTTTTACCATTCATATAAAATAAATATTTAGAAAACTATATAGAAAGAATATGGGTGAACTGAAATATTAATAAAATATATTTTTATAAATTATGCTACGGGCTATGAAAAACTACTTATAGCTTCTTCCTTTGTGGAATATGCTTCAAAAACTCTGTACATTCTTGTAAGTTCGAACATTGAATGAACGGCGGGTTGGAAACCCACAAGTTTTAGATCACCGCTTAATGCAGTTATTTTTTTTAGAGTAACAACTAAAGCACCAAGAAAAGTTGAGTCTATAAATTCACATTGTCTCAAATCTACGACAATTTTACGAGCGCCCTCTTCTATATCCTGAGCCAAAGTCAACTTGAACTCTTCGGCTTCTTTAAGGGTAGCTCTGGTTAAGTTTACAATTTCAACTGTAATATCTCCGTATTTTTCTTTTGTAAAATCCATATATAAAATCAATAATTATTAACCATACAAAATATCAATCGTTTGAACGATTTTCAATTTTATATTTTTCCATTAGTCTATAAATTGTAGCTCTGCCTAATTTTAATTTTTTTGCTGCTTCCACAATATTACCATCGGTAACTTCCAGCGCATGTTTAATTGCATCCTGTTTTAATTTTTCAAACGGGATGATATTATCTCCCTCAAACAAGCCGCCTTCTTTTGATACATAAGAAGATTCATCATTTATTCTGATATGCGAGGGTAAATCTTCGGATTCTATCATATCATTTTCTGCAACAATAATACATCTTTCTATTGTATTTTCCATTTCTCTGATATTTCCGGGCCAGTCATATTCATAAATATACTTAATTGCGCTTTTTGAAAATCCTTTAATGTTTTTACCGAGTTTTTCGTTGCATTTTTTTAGAAAATATTCCGCCAATACTAAAATATCGCCTTTTCTCTGACGCAAAGGAGGAATATAAATCGGGAAAGAATTAAGTCTGTAATAAAGGTCTTCCCTAAAATGTTTTTCTTTTACGGCTTCTCTTAAATCCCTGTTGGTGGCGGATAAAATTCTTACATTTGTCTTAATTAATTCGGTTCCGCCCACTCTTTCAAATTCCCTTTCCTGTATTACGCGAAGAAGTTTAGCCTGTAAAAGCATTTCCAATTCTCCGACTTCGTCAAGAAAAATAGTGCCTTCGTTTGCCAATTCAAATTTACCTAATTTTCTTTGATGAGCACCCGTGAAAGAACCTTTTTCGTGTCCGAACAGTTCGCTTTCAAGTAATTCGCGAGGAATAGAGGCACAATTTACAACAATAAACGGTTTATCTTTTCTTTTACCGTTATAATGAATAGCCTTTGCAATCAGTTCTTTTCCTGTTCCGCTTTCTCCATGAATTAAAACCGTAATGTCGTTGTCCAAAACTTTTGAAACAAGTTTAAAAACATCCTGCATTCTTTTATCGGCGGAAATAATATTATCAAAACTATATTCCTTTTGAACGGATTCTTTTAAGTTTGCCAACTCCTGCGTAAGTTCATAATTTTTAATGGCATTTTTTACTGCCGGTTCCAGTCTTTGAACATCGATGGGTTTGGGAAAATAGTCGTAAGCACCGTACCTTAACGATTCAACTGCGGTTTCAACATTGCCCTGAGCCGAAAGCATAATTACAGGAATATGCGGATCTTTTGAGCGTACTTTTTTTAATACCTCCAAACCGCTGATACCCGGAAGCATAATATCCAGTAAAATGAGATCGGGTTTCTTTGAATCAAGTCTTTTTAATACATCTTCACCCGAGTCAAATACTTCGGTATCGTAATCCCATTTGTCTTTAACCCAATACTTTAAAAGTTTTGAAATGGCTCTTTCATCATCTACTATAAAAATAACTTTATTCACAGTTTCCCTTTTATAATTGATTTACTAATAACAACGGAAGTTTAATTGTAAAAGATGTTCCTTTATTAACATCACTTTGAACAGAAATAAATCCTTTATGTAAATCTACAATTTGTTTAACAAAAACCAACCCCAAGCCTGCACCCTGTGTTTCCGTGTCACTTACTTCCGCTCTATAAAATTTTTGGAAAATATTATTAATATCTTTTTCGGGAATTCCGATGCCTGTATCGGAAACAACTATTTCAAACTCTTTGTAAAGAGTCTGGGCAACTACCGTTATTCTCCCGCCTTCGGGTGTAAATTTAATTGAATTATTTATCAGTTCAATTAAAATTTGATATACTTTTTCTTCATCTACAATTAAAATGTTTTCTTCATCCGGCAGGTCGGAAGTTATAATTATGTCTTTAATATCTGCAGCAGGTTTAACTTCCTTTATAACATTTTTAATTAATTTAACAATGTCGATACGTTTTTTCTCAAGCTTAATTTCTCCCCCTTCAAGTTTTGTAATGTTAAGAACATCGTTAATAAGTCTTGCTAATCTTTTACCTTCGCTTAAAATAATTTTATTAAACTCTTTTCTCATTTCAACGGGCATCTGTAAGTCGGTATCAATAGTTTCCGAAAAGCCGATAATAGATGCAAGGGGTGTTCTCATTTCGTGAGAAATACTTGACATAAATTCGTTTTTTAATCTGTTTAACTCTTCCAAAATTGATTTGCTATAATTTGACCTTTGTCTTTCGAGCGATATAAGTCTGTTGGCTTCCGACAGTTTCTCATCTAATTCGGTTATTTTATTTTGGTCTTTAATTTTCTTTGTTATATCCCGCCCTACACCAATTAAATTTTTAATATCTCCTTTTTCTTTTACCGACCTGCAATTAAATTTATAAATAACGTTGTTGTCTTTAATATTAAGTGTTGCTTCGAATGAAACCATATCATCGCTATTTAATATTTCTTTAATTGATTCCGAAACGGAAGCTGCATTTGACGGATGGATAAAATCCGTAAAATGTTTGCCGATTATACCGGAAGTTTTATATCCGAGTTTATTTGCTCCGTTTTCATTTACAACTTCAAAATATCCGGAAGAATTTAAAATAAAGATTAAATCATCCGAAACGTTAAGCAAAATCTCAAATTTATTTTTAAAGTTATTTTTTTGTATAGAATTATTTTTCATCTAAAATAATTTAGCTTTTAATAATAAAAACTTCCAATATTACTTACTTTTTCTCAATAAAAAAAACATCACTATTATTATTACCGTAAACATCAAAATGTAAATCCATTCCGGTGTTTCTTTTAATTTATATGGTTTATACTTTACATATATTGTTTTACCCGAGCCTATTTCGTAAGGTTTATACTTCCAAATTAATGTCTTCCCGTCTTTCTCGGTTGAATTATCGTCATATATTTTTCCATAAAATGTATATTTATAAGTAATGCTGTACCTGTTTGAGTCCGTAGCAATATCGTATTTAATTGAAGGGATATTTTGAGTAAACGTTTTTATTCCGGATCCGTCGTCAACAAGTGAAAAATTTATGTCCTTAAACGTTCTAGAGTAATTTAACGAATCGATGTCATTAAAGGTAATATTAATTACTGCGTGAGTTGTACCGTCGGTTGTATCGGCGTAAACTTTTATCCCGGTTAAATTATAATATTTTGATGAAAATTCTTTTTTTAAAAAATCGGAATTAAAAAACGATAAATTCTTTAGTTGGGAAGAATCAAAATCGTAGGGTAAATTACTCCAATAATGAAGACTCATTTTACCGGAACCGTCGGGATAGATATTAACATCTTGTATATAATTTAAACATCCCGATAAAAGGAAGAGATATAATATTGATGTTACTCTAATTAAAAAACTTAACGTTTTTTTTCTTTTCGGTTTAAGAATGTTATTGATCACAGTTATAATGAGGTAATTTTAATGTATCTAAATTATGGATAAATTTACAATTTTTCACTATTTTTGCCTTTCATTAAATAATAAGAATTGTTATGCCAACATACGAATATAGATGTAATAAATGCGGTGAAAGGTTCGATCTTTTCCAAAAAATGAGCGACGAGCCGATAGACACATGCCCCTATTGCAAAGGTGATGTTACCAGAATTATCGGTTCCGGGATGGGTGTTATTTTTAAAGGTTCCGGATTTTACGAAACCGATTACAAACATAACGGAGCAAAAATCACTTCGACTAAAAGCGAGACTAAAAAAGGAGTAAAAGCGGACACGAAAGAAAGCGCTGCAAAGACGGCTTCAAAGGAAGCAAAAAATGCAGCCAAATAATTTTTACGCCTAAACGAAATTAGAAATCGGCTCCGAGTGAAATATAATGTATGGGTTTGGAAAATCCGTCTACATTATACGCCCAGCCCACGTCATACTTAAGCAAGAAATTTAAGAAGAAAACTCTTGCGCCGACACCCGTTCCAATCAACAAATCTTTGGTCATTATATTTCCGTTTTTATCCCTGGTAAATAATTGCAGACTGCTTGTTTTATTCCAGGTAGCACCGGCATCAACAAAAATGGCTCCCTGCATATTACTAAAGAATAAAGGCAAACCGCCTGTAAGCAGATATCTAATAAGCGGAAATCTCAATTCCATATTCAACATTGTATATTTTGACCCGATTCTCTCGGCGTATTCAAAACCTCTGAGCGGTACGCCTGCGGTTAAGAATACAAAATCGGAGTTACTTTGAATCGGCACTTCTTGGGTCGCAAATTTTCTGTTTATCCAATTTTCCGTTCCGCCCAAAAAGAATCTTTGCGGATTAGCACCACCGGAATAACCGCCCGCAAATCTAAGCGCAAAAGAATAATATCCGTCGCCCATTTTGAAATAAGTTCTGTAATCGCCCGTTATAGAATAAAAACTTAACCGTTTATCCGATATTCCCGGATTCCCGAAAAAATCGAAACGATATCTCGTGCCGTCTATAGGTGCCGTTATTCCCCATAGCACGTTGTCTTTAACAAAACTTATAGTGGGAATAATAAAATTAGATTTTGAAATCGGCACGGCCGGGTTATCCAAATTTTCTTTTGAAACACCTAAAAAACTCAACCCGGCTTCAACTCTGTAAAATTTATTAATCGGATAACTCGCGGAAAACACACCTCCAAAATTTCTAAATCGAAATAAATTAACAGAACGCCCTTGAGATAAAAACACAAACCTGGCTGTATGGAAAAGTTGAACACCATAATTTGTTCTGTTGGCTAAATAAAAATACGATAAGCCGTAGTCACTATTTTTCAAATCGAGCTGCAGGCTTGTTTGACCGATAAGCCTGTGATTGCCGAGTACGTCACTAAACGATAAGATGGTTGTACCGATTAAACCGTAAAGCGTACTGTAACCCGCGTTAGCGTAAATTAAATCCGGCGAAAAAGTTATTTTATATCTGCGTACCAAGTAGTCACCGTTTTCATCAAGATTGTTGGCGGGTTTAAATTTGTTTTTTGCTTTTTCAATTTTAATTTTTTCTTCCGCACTTTTAGGTCCGAATACAAAATTATTATAAGAAACATTAATCGAATCACTTTTTGTTTTTACAGTATCGGAATATTGCCCTGTAAAGAATTCAATTTTTACAGTCTTTGTTGTGTCCGGTTTTTTAGCAACAACAATGGGTTCTTCATTTTTTTTAATTTCTTTTTCTTTCAAACTTGTTACGTATAATGTAGGTTTTAAAGTTTTAAGCTTAGTCTTGGGTATGAAAGGATTATTCATTAAATAAATATTATATGCCGACTGAGCCAATGACGAAAATGTAAGTTTTTGTCCGTCTTTTGAAACGGAAATTTGAGAAATACCGTTCAACGAATTTGTAATGGGAACAGGGGTAATATCCGCAACGGATTTAACCGTATCATTTTTAGTAAGTACCGTTCGTTTTTTATAAATATTAGTAATGCCGTTTATATCGGAAACATAAAGTATGTCAACTCCGTTAGGTCCGGCAACAGGATAAGATTCCACAGCGTCGGGGGTATCGGTCAGTCTTTTAATTTTTAACGAATTAATATTTATCGAATAAATATCGTCCTGATTATAATTGTAATTATATATTTTAAAATCTTCGGGCATAGGTCCGATTCTTAAGTTACCGTTTCTGTCCGATGCAAATAAAATATTTCTACCGTCGGGCGCCCAGCTCGGATCTTTGTCCGTAAATATATCGTTAGTTAAGTTTCTTAATCTTTTAGTGCCCAGGTTGTAAGTATAAATATCGGACTGTTTGGCGTTGTGTCCGATAAAAGCAATTCTAAATCCGTCGGGCGACCAAGCAACACTTTTTATTCCGTCAAGTCGAATCGGTAAGGTTATTTTATCGCCCGATTCAACATCGATAATATAAATTACGTCATAACCTCCGCTTTTAGCGGTAATGGCTATTTTTTTCTCGTCGGGTGACCAAGTCAATCCCGGCGCTACTACGTTCAATTGTTCGAAATCAGCGGTTGTATTTCCGTGAACAAGTTTTTTGATTATGTGTCCGTCAATTGCACTCATTATAAAAATATCGAAGTAATAATCTCGGTTTGATATGAAAGCAATTTTATCCCCCTGAGGTGATATAGAAGGTATAATATTGTAAAACCCGTCGTCATTTTCAGGGTCGGTTAATCTTTTTGCAAAATCCTCGGGGTCTACTCTAAAGGATATATCCGGCCAATAAGTTTGTTTTATATATTTTTTCCAACGTTTATTTAATTCTTTAATCGATAAACCCAAAGAGGCTTTAAAACCTGCTTCTATGCTTCCGGTTCCTTTTACTTTATTTATTAATTCTCCTATTTTCTCTTTACCGTATTTTTTTGAAATGTAGTAAAAAAGCGATTGTCCTCCCCGGTAGGCTAAAAAACCGTTAAGCTGCTGAATATCCGGCAGGTGTTCGCTAATTGAAATATCCCTTATAAACATATCCGTATTTACGTCCCAGCCGAGTGCTTGATATTCAGCCATTCCTTCGTTAAACCAGAGTGGTAATGTGATTGAAATTCTGTTTGCAATAATATTTTGAATCGACCCGCCGTAAAACATATCATTTAGTACTGCGTGACTCAGTTCGTGGTGAATAAGGTGCCTGAAATCTTTGTAAGAACCCACAAATTGAATTACGACACGGTTCTTGAATAATTCGGTAAACCCTTCTATTCCTTCGCTTAAATATTGATCGGTTGTATTGGTTTCTTGGAAATCGTTTGTGGAATTATAAATAATAATAGTTATTCTATTGTTGATTTTATAATTGTAACTTTTTTGCAGCGATGCTAAAGCATGTTCCGCGGCTTTGGTTGTAAATTCCGCCAGGTATTTTCCTTTTGTGGAAAAATAAACGTCAAAATGTTTTGTTTGAACATAATACCATGTGAAGCCTTTATACTGTACCTTGTTTTTACCGAACTGTCCGAACGTTACCGACTGTACTAAAATTATAAATAGAAACACTTTCAAAACACTTTTTATCATAAATCACTCCGCTGATTTTTAGATAATAATAAAATCCACTTCCGTTTTTTTAATATCAACTCTAATTAGTTTCACTTTTACGGTATCCCCCAATCTGTATCTTTTCTTCGTCCTTTCGCCTATTACGGAATAACTTTTTTCATCATAGTAATAATAGTCATCATCAATATCTCTAAGCCTTACAAGTCCTTCCGCCAAAGTATCTATTAACTTAATAAATAAGCCGAAATAAACTATACCGGAAATTATTCCGTTAAATTCGGCGCCAATGTGTTCGCTTAAGAACTCAACTTGTTTTAATTTGGTGGAATATCTTTCGGCTTCCACCGCATCTCTTTCTTTAATTGAGATATGTTCGCATAAGCTGCTTAAATATTTTTTATCCTTATATATTGTTTCAATGTTATTAGAATAACCATAAAGTAATCTATGAACTTCCAAATCGGCATATCTTCTAATGGGTGATGTAAAATGTGTATACTTTTTAAAACCCAGTCCGAAATGCCCGATATTTTTTGTAGAATACACCGCCTTTGCCATGGAACGAATAGCCAGTTCGTTTATCAGGGCTGCTTCTTCCGTTCCCTTAGCTTTGGAAATTAACACCTGAAATTTATTTACAGTTGTTTGAGAGTTTGCGGAAAAATTATAACCCAATTTTTTCACGAAATTGGCAAATTCTTTCACCTTTTCTTTATCCGGAAAATCGTGTATTCTGTATATAAATTCTTTAGCCTTTGTTTTTTGTCTCTTTGATACGTTTTCGGCTACCAATTTATTTGCAAGCAGCATAAATTCTTCAACCAAAGAATTGCTCTGCATAAATTCTTTCAAAACAACATTAATGGGTTTCCCTCCTTCGTTCAGTTCTATTTTTACCTCCGGAGTGAAAAACTCGATACTGCCTTCCCTTAATCTTTTTTCGCGTAATTTAACGGCAAGATTGTTCAATTTTAGTATCTCTTCGCAGTATTCACCTTTCCCGGTTTCAATAATTTCCTGTACTTCCTCATAGGTAAAACGACGTTTACTGTTTATAACACATTTTTTTGCATGAAAGTTTAATATTTTTCCTCTTTTTGTAATTCTTACGAAAATTGAATACGTTAATCTGTCTTCATTAGGTTTTAGCGAACAAATCGTGTTCGATATTTCTTCCGGAAGCATAGGTATAACACCGCCGACCAAGTAAACACTATTTCCTCTTTTTTTGGCTTCTTTATCGAGTTCCGTGTCTGGTTTTATGTAGTGTGAAACATCTGCAATGTGCACACCTACCAGATAATTTCCGTTTTCATCTTCTTCAATAGATAAAGCATCGTCAAAATCTTTTGCATCAAACGGATCAATTGTAAATACCGATTTATCTCTAAAGTCTAATCTTCTTTTTATTTCGTCATCGGGAATAGTAAACGAAATTGATTTTAGTTCCTTAAGTGCTTTTCTGCTAAACTCGTATGGAATATTAAATTTTTCGGCAATATTTGTAATATCGTTATTCGTTTTTCCTTCTATAAATTTGGTTACGGTACCTTGCGGATATTTTGCGCCTTTTTCCCAGCTGATGTTGCTAATAATTACCTTGTCGTTAGCCTTTATATTTTTAGGTACGCTGCCTTTAACTTCAAATAAGTTATTCAACTGTTCGTCAGTTGGTTTAACAAATTGTTTTTTTTCTTTTTTTAACAAATGTCCCTCAATTTTTTTTCTGCCTCTTTTTATTATTTCAATAATTTTACCTTCCGTGCTTTTACCGTTGCCTTTTATTATTTCAACTTTTACGGTATCACCGTCCAATGCATTTTGTAAATTTTTATTTGATACGTATATATCTTTAATTTTTTGATTTTTGCTTATTACAAAACCGTAGCCGGATTTGTTGACTTGAAGTTTGCCTTCAACTTTAACCGGGTTCAGGTCAAGGTTTAGAATATAACGTTTGCCTATTTTTTTTATGTACTCTTCTTTCTCCAAAGTATAGAGCACTGCTTTTAAGGAACTGTATTCGTGTTCGGTGTCAATTTCAAGCCGCTTTGCAATTGCTTTTCTTTTGAATAGTCCACCGGGATTATTTTTAAAAAAATATTTTACTTTTCGTTTCATTAAAACTCGAATTTATATTTTAGACCCAATTCATTTATCATTTCTCTTAGTAAACTGGATTCGGTCAGAGATTCTTTTCTTTCAACTCTAATAAAAAATTTCTGGAAGAACGGATATTCAATTCTAATGTTTGTTCTGCTTAAATCCTGAAACACTTCTGTTGTTCCGCCGATTGTGTATTTAAATTTATTAACTTTTCCGGATAAACTAAATTTTGTATAGGAGCCGACCTGTTTAAGTTCAACACTTCTAATATAGTCTCCGGCATACGAATTTAATAAACCGCCGATTAAAGAACCCGCAATGGAAGAAGCTGTACCCGTTAATGTATTGGCTTTTCCGGTATTTGTAAAGCCTTCTTCCGAAACCGAAAAATGACCCGTAACAATGAACATTATTGCATCGGATGCATCTTTGGTTACATCAGGAATATCTTTATCGATATTCTCGGTTCCGTAGTAAACAGCCAAATTGTCTTTTGTCTTCACAAAATTCTTATTTAAGTCATGAAGCGGACCTCTTAATTTAACTTTAACGGCAACCTCTTTTTCCTGAGAGGTAGTGTTTGTAGAATCAACAGTCGGTTCGTAATAATAATTTCTGTAAATACCCACTACATCCAGAAAAGGATTTGTCAGTTCATTTTCAAATCTAAGCGTTCCTCCCGCTTCAAAAGTTTTGGTTAAAAATTCAAGAGTTGAACCTTCTCTTAAAGTTAAAGTTCCAAATGCACGCGGAGTTTCTTCAACGGTTTTATATTGAAAATTGCCGCTTATATTTGCGTTAAGAATCTGGTTAAATTCCTTATCCAAGATAAAAGTAATACTCGCTTCATCTTCAACTTTAATATCCACATCAAACACCAAATTTTCTGTTGTCCGGCTTACACTTTTTTTAGATGAATCCCTTTGTCTTGATAATTTTATTAAATTATCAAAACTGGAAATATCTTGGTCAACGTTGGCGGTATCGCTAACATATTTATATATAAAGTTACTCCTGGTATTTTTAAATGAAGGTTTAGCCTGAGGGAATGTAATATCCGCTCTTTTTACGAGAAGGGGTGCCTTTAAATATTCTTTATTTCCTTCAATCATAAATTCCGCCCGGCCCTGAGTTGCCACCACAAGATCGCCGTAAACAAAAGGACTAACGGCTTTGGATGCTTTGTTCAATATTTTCAGCTGACCGTTCAAAAACACCTTGGGTGAAGTAAATTCATAATTTTTAAGTATCGTTTTACCGAAGCCCGTTAACGTACCTCCGTTTTTAGTACCGGCAGCATTAGATATAAACAAACTGTCCAAATTTATCACACCTTTATCGGCCGAAAATTTTAGTTCGGCATTATATTTCATATTGTTATAATCCGAAATAAAAGAAATCTTTTTAACGCTTACAATACCGGTCGGCAATAAATTATTAAGTCTGCCTTTAAAATCTAAATCTGCGTACAAAATTCCATTCAGATTAGTAAACTCAGGTATAAAATTACTTATTGCATATAAATTAAAACTATCGGCATTTAATTTTATGTTTGCATTAGCTTCTTTAAGCAGCCTGTTATCCATATTATTTAGATTTAGATCTATGGGAAGTGATCCTGCAACAGACAACAGATATTTCTGATTTGTTTTTGATGAATCCGTAAGAAATAATTTAACCGACAATTTTTTGTTAATATAATTTGCCCGTGTTTTAAGCTGTCCGATTTTATGATTGTTAATTATAACATTATTAACTTTTAAGTTCATATCTATCACCGGCAACAGATCACTGCCTTTTAATGAAGCATTTAGTCCGATTACACCATAAATATTTTTAAATTCATTATTATCCAATATATTATTAGTTATATCCGCAAGGTTTATACCGCTTACGGTTACAAATAAGTTATGACCTTTATTTCTGTTTAATGCTCCGCTAATTTTAAGCTTACCTTTATTATGAGTTAGTACAAAATTCTTAAAATCAATTCTTCCGTTCGAATATGAAATATTTATATTGCCCTCGTTTTTCACCAAATACTTTTTAAATGTCAATCTTAATTTGTTAAAAATTAAATTTGATGAATAATCGCCAAATTCCGTTTTCCCCGTTAAGTTAATTTTCAATTTATCTTCAATATCAGAATTAAAATTTAAGATGCCCTTACCGCTTTTAAGGTTATAATTTAATTTTATATTCTTTATGTCGCTTCCGGCAAAAATTCTTTTTGTTTTCAAATCAATATTTGCTTGTAAATTAGACAGTTTTTTAAAACCGAACACATTATTAAGGTCTACGTTCAAAGAAAGATTCGATAAAAAATATACGCCCGCATCTCCCCAGATTTTCACATAATCCAACTTGCTGCTAAACGTTATGTTTACGGTATCGGCTTTATTCGATAAACTACCGTTTAATACACCGTTTATATTTATGTTGTCGCTTCCGGCAAAAGGCGACTGCAGATTAAATTGTTTAAACTTAAAGGAAAAAACAAGACTATCGTTATCGAAAAGTTTTTTTGAGTTATTGTTAATATCATTCCCGGATACCGTTAAAATCGTATCTTGTACAAAGGTGAGTTTATCCACTTCTTTATTGACGACATCGGTTATTGAATTTATTTCATCGGATATTATTTTTGCCGTGTTATCAAAAGAAAATCTCCCTTTTAGCTCCGCATCAATTTGTTTTGAAGCGAGATTCAATTTCTTAATATAACGGTTATTTCCGGATATATTAATTTTAAAATCACTGCCGTATAAAGGCGTGTCGTTTAGGTAGGAGTTTTTTAGTTTGATATTGCTTGATAAATTAAACTCGCCGTCTTTATTTTTAATTCCGTTCCCAACCAATACTAAATTAATATTGGTTACCGTTGAAGAATCATTGCTGAAATCAAAAATATTCAGGTTGGCTAATTCGGCTTTAATATCAAATTGAATATCATCGTCTTTGTTTACAAAAACATTTCCCCTGGCATTTATAATAGTGGTATCCGCCGCAGTGTTTATTTGATAACCTATTTTTCCGTTATTTATTTTTGATGAAATGTTCAGAACATCAAAAGTTTTGTTGTTGTAAACGGAATTAGCGGCATTGATATTTACGGTGGTATTCATTGACCGAAGGTCTGTTCCGACACCGAAAATATTTATTTTGGAATTCAATGTCAGGGGTATATCAAGTAAGGGAGACAAATGAATGTTGCGGGTATTAATTTCCGCAAAATAAGTGCTTTCCTTCCTTAAAAAATTCATCTGAATATTTCCAAGTATTTTGCCGCCTTCACCTGCAATTTTAAAACCGCTTATAAATCCAATTTTTTTTCCTCGAAACGAAAGCGTATCAATTGTAACTTCGTTCATTTCTTTAAATTCGGGAAGGTTTAAAAATTGCAGTTCGTCAGAAATTTCGTTCGGAAGTAATGTGCTGTTCTTAATGAAAGCAATTATGTTAAGGTTGTCGGTATTATCCAAATTCTTAATTTGTCCGCCGATATTTAATTGAGATTTACCCAAAATAATTTTCAGCTTTTCGACATCAAAATTATTGAATTTTCCGCTGCTGTGTAACTCAACACTTGCAGTACCTTTAATCGGCTGAATGGAGGGCACGAATTTTCCTATTTCATTCAAATCGACAGGCTCGGAGATTAAGTTTAATTTAACCGCCGCATTTCCGATATTCCCGCTGTTAAAGGCTTTTAATAAATTTTCTTTCTTCATCGAACCGTTAATTATAATATCGGAGTTGGAAGTACGAATGTTAAGTTTATCTATAATTAAGCTGCTATTATTAAGGGTAAGATGAGAATTAATGTCCTGAACCGTCAGCCCTTTAATATTCGGTTTAAAGCTAAACGAATTTATTATTACATCATAATATTTTTTATTGAGATCAACATTTGCGGAAAAAGAAGCATTTATGTTTTTAACAAACAAATTTTGAGTTGTCAGAGAATCATATACGGCATCGGGACCGTTAAAGGTTTCATCGTGCAGATAAAATTGAACATTATTTAACACTGCGTTAGAAATTGTTATAAAAAAAGGGAAAGGTTTGGGCGCCGATTCATTTGTTGTATCTTCCGAAGCAAAAACATAATCCAAATTGGTGCCTCCGTTTTTGTAGGTAATAATTTCAACTCCGGAGTTTTTCAGCTCTATTTTTCTTATCAATAATTTTTTAAATAACAGCTGCAGGGGACTTGTTTTTAACTCTATGGTTTCCGCTTTTAATAAAGTATCTTTTTTAGAAGTGATGACGACACCTCTCAGATAAAGAGAGGTTAATAAAGTTCCTTCTATTTTTCTTAATGAAAAATTTCCGTTTATAGAATTATTAACATTCTCAACAACTACTCCGCGCAGATAATCTCTGAACGTAGAGGTTTGACTGATACCAAAAAACAGAAACACCAAGAAAAGAAATGCAATAAAAATTCCGATAAAAATATTTACTATTTTTTGATATAGTGTCCTTTTTTTAATATCTGTGTTTTTATTTTTCAAAATTTTACAATTCGATTTTTTTTTTTGCTTTCAGTTAATGCTAAAATATTGGAAGAGTTTTTTATCCGTGTATCAGAAATTTTTTGGAGATTATATTATTCTAGCATTTATATTTTGAAATAATAGAGTCAATTATTTTGCTTGTGGACTGCTGAACTACAAATTCAATTGATTTAACTTCGCCGCCGTTCTCAAGTACAATATCTTTACCTGCAATTTTATCAATGTCCCAGTCGGCACCTTTTACCAAAACATCTGGAATAATTTTCTTAATTAAATTCTCCGGTGTTTCTTCATCAAACAAGACAACGTAATCAACAGGTTTCAAATTTGAAACAATAATTACTCTTTCCGCTTCGGGAATAATGGGTCTTTTTTCGTCTTTAATTTTTTTAACCGATATATCGCTGTTTACGCCTACAATTAATATGTCGCCCAAATTTTTAGCTTTATTCAAATAATCTATATGTCCCGCATGGATTATATCAAAACATCCGTTTGTAAAAACAACTTTTTTATTCGAAGATCTGTACTCTTGCATCAGCGATAATATTTCTTCTAATGATTTTAGCATGCCAATCAGTTTCCGTTTTCTGCAATATTAAACAAATGATCAATTTCAATCGGAACAATTCCGACTTCTTCGCAGACCAATCCACCCGCGTAATTTGCTAAATAGGATGCTTCCAAAATATCGGCACCCGAAGCAAGCGACATCGTTAAAGTTGAAATAACGGTATCACCGGCGCCGGAAACATCCGCTACTTTTCTTGCTCTTGTGGGCATTCTTTTTTCATCTTTATCCCGTTGGAAAATTGCGATACCTTCTTCACCCAAAGTAAGTAAAACATTCTGCGCGTTTAATTCCGAAAGAAGTTTTCTGCCCACATTCGAAACATCTTCATTATTTTTTATTTTAATGCCCAAGACATCTTCGGCTTCTTTTCTGTTGGGCTTAAACACAGTTACATTTTTATAATTAAAAAAGTTGTTAAACTTTGGGTCCACCGTAATTAAAATTTTGTGTTCATTTGCTATGGTAATAATTTTATCAATCAAATCCGGGGTTAATACACCTTTGTTGTAGTCCTGCAAAATAACTGCGTCAATTTCATTTATTTTCGATTCGAAATAACCATAGATTTTATTTTCCGTTTCTACGTTCAAATAGGTTTTGCTTTCCTTGTCAATTCTTACTACGTGCTGGTTGTCGGCTATTACCCTTGTTTTAGTTGTAGTCGGTCTATCTTCGTCAATAATTATTCCGTCATCCGTAATACCTGCTTCATTCAGCAAAGAAGAAAAAATCGTACCGTGATTATCGTATCCGATTACACCTATCGGCAAAGGCGTGCCGTTTAATTTTAGAATATTCAAAGCAACATTTGCCGCTCCGCCAAAGCGGTAGAATTCATTTTCCACTTCAAGTACGGGTACCGGAGCTTCGGGAGATATTCTTTTAACGTCTCCCCAAAAATAGGAGTCGAGCATCATATCACCTATAACGGCAATTTTTTTATTATTAAAATTTGTTTTTAATTCTTTAAGTCTTTGTTTTTCTATTTGAATCATAATTTTAATTTGTTAAACAATTATCCTTTATTATTTATCGATATGTGCCAACGGATTATCCAAATGTATGGAAAATAAACCTTTATCGGTCCCTATCCACATAGTTTCTCCGTCAAAATAAAGAGTCTGCACTTTAGTTGAATATAAATCAATATTTCCAAAATCCAATCTTTTAATTTTTTTATTTAATTTATCAATAATAAACAAGCCTCGTCCGAGTTCTTTTTTATCTCTACTGTAGAAAGAATAAATGCCTGCCCAAATTATATTGCCTGTTTTTGCCAATGCAAATACTCCGTTATCCGCCAAGCCGTCTCTTTTTGAAATTCTTTCCCAGTTAAATCTTCTGTCGTACACATAAATTCCGCCGACGTTAAATCTGGGTTTGTTTGACGTAACAAATTCGTCGGTAGCAAACCAGACTTTTTTTCCGTCAAACAAAATATCCGAAACGGAAATCGATTCTCCGTCACCGTTAAAGCCGTTTCCTTCATTTCCGAGGTATGACCATGCAGCCGGATTCTGAAGTCCTAATTTTTTATTATATATATGTACTCCCGATTCTGTTCCAAGCCAAATCAAACTATCGCCGTCAATTTTTATCGTTTTAAAATTATTTGTTTTCGGGTCTTTGTTCTTTGTCAGATCAATATTCTTATACTTCTTTTTTTTCACATCGTACAATGTCAGGTTTTTAAATCTTCCAATCCACAATGTACTATTTGATTTATCGTAACTAAGCGTTCTTATCCAATTTCCCAATTCGCCTCCTTTGGCAAATTTTCTCTTGGTCCATCTTTTTCTTCTTTTGTCGTATATAAACAAACCGTCGGTTGTGCCCGCCCAAACATATTTTTTACCTACGGCTAAAGTATAAAAGAAATCGTTATTCAGATTATTGTTTTTTGTGGAAAAATTTGTCCACTTACGACTCTTAAACGAATAATAATATATCCCGTCACCGTAAGTTGATATCCATAGTTTATTATCGCCGGGAACAATGGAGGTTATATTGGCTCCGCTTAAAAATTTTTTAACATTTGTCTGGGCACCAATATCAGCTACGATAAAAAGGAATAATAATATCGTTATGAAGCCTTTCATAAGGATCAAATACTATTTTTAGTGAAAGATATTTTTATCAGTTTTTTAATAGCTTTCTGACTCTGACGGAAAATTTTTAGTTTTTACGTCACCAATGTAATTTTGAATTGATTGGTACATATCATCGGCAAGATTAGCGTATTTACGGACAAACCTCGGCTGAAATTCCACATAGAGTCCCAATAAATCCGGAGTAACCAATATTTGTCCGTCACAGTTAACGCCGGCTCCTATTCCAATTGTAGGAATACTTAATTTACTTGTAATTTTACTCGCTAACTCCGCCGGTATTTTTTCAAGTACAACCGCAAAAGCTCCTGCTTGTTCTACGGCAATTGCATCGTCAAAAATTTCCTTAGCTTCTTCTTCGTTTCTGCCTCTTTCTCTGTAACTTCCAAATTGATTTATACTTTGAGGCGTCAAACCGACGTGTCCCATTACCGGTATACCTGCCGCGGTAATTTCTTTTATTGTTTTTGCTACCCTTTTACCGCCTTCAAGTTTTACGGCACCTGCAGAAGTTTCTTTCATTATTCTGCCGGCGTTTCTAAAACCCTCGTTTAGACTTAATTGGTAGGACATGAACGGCATATCAACAACCACCATTGCTCTTTTAACTCCTTTGGTTACCGCCTTTGTATGATAAATCATTTCGTCCATCGTAACGGGTAATGTGGTTTCGTTGCCTTGAAAAACATTCGCAAGCGAATCGCCGACCAAGAGCAAATCAATTCCGGCACTGTCTAAAATTCTTGCCGTTATAAAATCGTAAGCGGTTAATGCCGCAATTTTAGTCCCTTTCTTTTTCATCATTCCAAGAGTTTTTGTGGTAACTCTTCTGATTGTTTTTTCAGTGCTCATTTTATAATGCCTTTAAAATACTTGAAAAACTTCTTTTGATTGTTCTTTAATTATAGTTTGTGTTACATCGGTAAACGAACTTCCGAAGTAATTTATAAAACCATTTTTAAGGGAATTCTCCAATTCGATATAATTAGTGTCTTCGTTTATTATTGAGTATAAATCTATTGTTGAATTATTAATGCGATTATAAACGGTTTTCTTTTCTTCAAGAGTTAAATTCAAATAGCGGATTAAATTCTTGTGATAACCTCCGCACAAAATAGAACCGTGCTGTAATAAATTGCTTCCGAATTTTCTTTGCGCGCTGCCCACAAGTTTTTTCCCCCGGTATTTAATTTCACTTTTTGCCGTTGCTGCAAAACAAACATTGCCGCTGCTTTCTTTATAAATTTCGCGAAAATCAGGTTGTACGGATTCCAATTCGATATCTTTTAATTTATCGTTATACAATATTAATCCTGTTTTTAAAGCTTTATTAATTTCGTTATAAAAATTACGGGCGGATTTTTGATCTTGTGTTGAAGTTACAACCGAATAAGTTAATTCTTCCGAATGTAGAATTGCTCTTCCGCCTGTGGGTCTTTTTACAATATCAATATTGTTTTCCTCGGCTGTTTTAAAATTTATCGATTCATATTTTTGATTGGCGCCCAAAGAAATGCAATAAGGATTCCACCTGTAGAGTCTAAAATAGAATTCGCCGGGTTTACAAACCCTTGCAATATGAATATCAAAGTCCATATTGTATTGTCCGTTGTCAGTGCCGGTATTTAGAAAATAATATTTCATTTACCTATTATTCCCCGTGTACTTCTTTCCAAAAATTTCAAAATTTCCCGAACATGAATATTATCAGCCAGCTCACTTTTTATTTTTTCCTTAGCTTGAGTGATATTTAACGCATTGTTGTAAATATACCCGTAAGTTTTTTTTAATGAATTTATATCATCGTTTGAAAAGCCTCTTCTTCTTAAACCGATTAAATTCAGTCCTTTGTATTTTAACGGTTCATTTGCACTTAATATGAAGGGTGGAACGTCCTGTGTAATTCTAAACCCTCCGCCAATCATAGAGTGTTTTCCGACTTTACAAAATTGATGTACCGGCGTAAGTCCGCCTATAATTACATAATCTTCAATTTCAACGTGACCTGCAACCTGTACACCGTTTGCCAAAATACAATTATCTCCTATAACGGAATCGTGAGCAACGTGGCTGTAAGCCATCAACAAACAATTTTTACCAACTTTTGAAAAGCCCGTTTCTTTTGTACCGCGGTGAAGAGTTACGTATTCATGAATTTTGGTATCATCGCCAACGTAAAACAACGAATATTCATTATCGAATTTTAAATCTTGAGGTATGTGCGATATTGAAGAAGCTTGATGAATAGTTACTCTATTTCCAATTCTTGCACCGTTGTATATAACCGCGTGATAACCTATATAGCAGTCATCTCCTATTTCAACATCGTCTTCAATTACGGCATAAGCATCTATTTTAATGTTTTTTCCGAGTTTTGCTTTTTTACTAACAATTGCTGTTGGATGAATATTCATTACACTTTATCTTCTCTGTCAACTATGGCTGCCATAAAATCCGCTTCGGCAACAAGTACGTCGCCAACAAAAGCCTTTCCGCTCATCATAACAACTTTACTTTTTTTGTTTTCCAATTTTACTTCCAAATAAAGTTGATCACCCGGCACAACAGGTTTTCTGAATTTAGCGTTATTAATTTGCATAAAATACACGAGTTTGTCGTCGGGGTTTTCAAAAGAATTAAGCAGCAATACTCCGCCTGTTTGTGCCATCGATTCGATAATTAAAACGCCCGGCATAATCGGTTTACCCGGAAAATGCCCTTGAAAAAAAGGTTCGTTAATAGTAACCATTTTTACACCGACTACTTTTTTATCAAGTTCCAGTTCAACAATTTTATCAACCAATAAAAACGGATATCTGTGGGGAAGAATTCTTTGGATAGCTTCGGTGTCAAACACAATACCTTCTTTTTTAACAAGCTGGTATTTCTTTTCAAGTTTTTTCTGCTGATATAATTTTCTAATTTTTTTAGCAAATTCAACATTAGCTTTATGTCCGGGACGAGCAGCTAAAATCTGTGCTTTTATCGGTGCACCGATTAAAGCCAAATCGCCCAGTAAGTCCAGCAGTTTATGTCTAACCGGTTCATTCTTAAACCTAAGTTTTTTATTGTTAAGTATACCGTTGGTTCCTATTGTAACCTTATCTTTAATACCGATTTTTTTACTCAATTCTTTTAATTCTTTATCTTCGCAATCTTTATCAACAATAACAACGGCATTATCAATATCGCCGCCTTTAATCAAGCCGGTATCCGCAAGTTCTTCAACTTCGCTTAAAAAACAAAATGTTCTTGCAGGGGCAAATTCATTTACAAATTCTTTTTCCAAATCGAATAAACCCGTGTGCTGGCTGCCGAGTGCGGGATTTTGATAATCAACCATTACCGTTAATCTGTAATCATTCAGCGGTAAAGCAACTATATCAATTTGATTATCTTCTTCGTGATACATTACGGTTTGGTCAATAATTAAATAATCTTTCGGGGCTTCCTGCTCGTGGAATCCTGCTTTTTGCAAAGCTTTTACATACGGCATCGAACTCCCGTCTTCAACAGGGGGTTCAATTCCGTCGAGTTCAATTATCAAATTATCTATTTGAAGTCCTACAATAGCTGCCAATACATGTTCCACGGTGTGCACTTTTGCTTCTCCCAAACCGAGCGTAGTACCGCGGGAGATATCGATAACATAATCGGCATTGGCGGGAATTTCCGGTTTATCGTTTAAATCCACTCTGATAAACCTAATTCCGTAGTTTTCAGGCGCGGGTTTGAACGTCATTTTGCAGGAAGTGCCGGTATGGAGTCCCGTACCTTTTAAAGTAATAGAAGAAGCAATAGTATGTTGTTTTTCTAACATTTAAAAAACCTAATTTTTTATACTTATTTCATTAATAAACAGATGAAATTGATTTTCAAAATAGCAAGATGAGTGCTGAAATACAATAAACACAGGGGCGGCAGGTTTGAAAATGTTTTATTTTGGGCTTTTAATTATTCTTTTTCTCCAACTTCTCCTTCAACAATTTTATTTCTTCTTCCAAGTTTTTAATTTTCTCAACGTAACCGGGCAGGTTTCTAATATGTGCTTCCAGACGTAATGCAGTGTGTAAATCTTTAGCGGGATATCCAAAATATTTACCCGGTTTTTTTATCGACTTGGGAATACCGGTCTTTGCCATAATAATAACATTATCGCAAATATCTATATGTCCAACAATTCCAACCTGTCCTGCTAATATACAGCGATTACCTATTTTTGTGCTGCCTGAAATTCCGGTCTGTGACGCTATTACCGTATCTTCACCAATGGATACATTATGTGCAATCTGTACAAGGTTATCTACCTTAACGCCTCTTTTTATTATTGTTGAACCGATTGCCGCTCTGTCAATCGACACATTCGAACCAATTTCAACATCGTCTTCAATTATTACGCTGCCAATTTGAGGAACTTTGCGGTAGATGCCCTTATCATCCCGATTAAAACCAAATCCGTCGGAGCCGACAACCGTACCGGAATGAATAATAACCCTTTCACCGATTTTCGAATTTTCTCTTATGCTTACGTTTTGATAAATCAAAGTATCCTTGCCTACTTCAACATTGTCCAATAATACGGTATTGTGAAGAATTTTTGTGTTGTCAGCAATTTTACAACCGGCAGATATAACTACATTTTTTCCGATTGCAACATTATTGCCGATTAAAGCACTTTTATCAACATAAGCGGTTTCATCAATTCCGTCAATATTTAACCGAGGATTAAAATACTTTATAATAATTTTTGCGAAAGCTTTATCCGGTTCTTTAACTCTAATAACCGTAATATCGTCTCTTGTATTTTTAAAATCCGACTTAATAATAATTGCAGATGCTTTTGTTGAGGAAAAATATTTTTCATAAACCGGCAAATAAAGAAATGTTAAATCTCCTTTTTTCGCTTCATCAATTCTGGCAAGATTATTTATTGTAATCTCGGAGTCACCTTCAATTTTTCCCCCTATAAGCTCCGCAATTTGTGATATTTTTATTTCCACCGGTAATTATTCCAATTTTAATTTTTCTAATACGAGGTTGGTAATATCATATTTTTCTTTAGCGTAAAGCAAGGTTACATCGCTTGTTCTGTCAAATACAAAATCCAAATCCTCTTCTTCAGCTACTTCTTTTATAGCGTTAAATATTTTATTTTGAATCGGTTTCATCAACTCGCTTTGTTTTGTATAAAGTTCGCCTCTCGCGCCAAATTTCCTGTCTCTGAACAAATCAATTGATCTTGATAGTTTATTAAGTTCATCCATTTTTTCTTTTCTTGTCTTTTCAGACATAATCAATTTTCTTTTCTCAAAATCGGATTGTTTGTTTTTTAAATTACTTTGCATTTTAATTAATTCCGTTCTCCAACCGCTTATCATTTCATCTAATTTGGTGCGTGCGTCTTGTGCGTCGGGTAATTTTTGCATTATGGTTTCAGAATCGACATAACCGATTTTTAATTGTGCAAACGACGAAGTAGAAAAAACAACAACAAAGAAAACGATAACCGAAAATAATTTTTTCATTATTTAAACCTTGTTTAATCTATGGAAAAAGAAGTAAAATATTTTTTCAATCAATGCAATAAACTAAGGATTTCTTTATAATAAATCATGCTTAAAAAGAGAATAAATTTTCAAACCGTTTTAAAATAAACGGAAAAAAGTTTTTATTCTACAATTATTAAAAACAACGGTCTTAAAAATTTTTTATTATCTTTCTAACTGTTCTTCGACATTGTTAAAGGCAGATTTCTGTGGTCTGCCTACCGAAGCACTCCTTCGCTGAAGCTATTGAGCATAAACTTAAGCGTAGGTAGGTCATAAGTTATGTTTGTTATTCCTTTCCAGTTATCTGTAACCATATTCCCTTTTGCGTCATAGCCGTAAGTTTTTTGGGAACCGTTTACAGTAAGATAATTTATTTTATCCGTATTTGAAACATTATAAAGGTATATTAGCGATTCGGGAGCAAAATAATTTAAATTCTTAAACCGTTGAAACGGTTAACGAT
>CAZAOG010000027.1:0-25244 GCA_964486645.1 uncultured Ignavibacteriaceae bacterium
GTTAGATGGTTCAATCTTTATTTTAACAATATAAGTTTCTTTGTTTCAACAAAATTGCCTGCTTTCATTCTGTAAAAGTAAATTCCGCTGGACAGTCCCCGGGCATTAAACGTAACTTTGTAATTACCCGCAGGCTGCACTTTGTTTACAAGTGTTGCAACCTTTCTGCCGAGTACATCATATACTATTATACTGACGTTGCTGAAAGATGAAGGTCTGCCCCTGCCGACGGAATAGCTGATTACGGTACTCGGATTAAACGGGTTGGGATAATTTTGTGAAAGCGAAAAATATTTAGGAAGAATTTTATTTTCTTCAATTCCGGTAACTATACCTTCGTTATCGGCAAAAATATATTCGCCGAAGCCGGCGTTGTTTACAATTAGTTTTCCGTTCACCGAATCGTACACGGTTGTTAACGGAGTAAAAAGTCCTTTTCCTTCGTTTGTTCTGGAATAAACCCTTACTTTCGAAGGGTCCTTTATTTCGGGAAATGCCGATAATTCAAATTCTAAATTAGCATTTACCGAACTGATAGATAAACTGCTGAAATATATTCTGTACCTGTATACTCTTAACGGAATAGTTGTGAACTCCGGGAATACGGGAGCTAAATTATATCTTTTAAGGTTGAACTTGTTTACCTCAGGCCCGTTAAATGAGTTTACCTTAACGCTAACACCGGTTGAATCGTTTTGATTGTTAAAGTCATAACTTGCACCTGCCGCAATATTTATTTTAACAATGGATGCCGTGGGTTTATTTATGTTCCAAGAATATTTTAATGCTCTATAAGACGAGAGATTGGGAGGAAATGTCAATTCAAATGCTTTAGTACCGTCCGGGGTAACTTCCGTAATGTCGGCGCTTGTGGAATCCTGCGACTTTCCGCCCCAGCCTATAAGAGTATTGCCGTTCGGCAGTCTTTGTACCGATCCGGTAATTCGCGCTGCAATATCGTTTGGCTGCTGTCTGTATTCCCAAACTTGCGTTGCAGTTTTATTAACTTGGTCAACTTGATATTCTACGGCTCTGGAAAACCAAGGGTTGTGGTTGTTGCCGTTATCGAATAATGTTATGTTTCCGTTGGGCAGCATCCTTATATCGTGTGCAGAAAAATAATTCGGATTATTTGCTTCGTTCTCACCCGTAAAAGTAAATTGATTATCTTTTCCGCCGAATCTCCAAATTATCTCTCCGGTTTTTATATCTATTTTTATTGCTTCCGCATTAGTTCTGTTTCCCATTATTATATTACCGTCATTGGCAATGCCGACAGTATTAAAATGGTTTAGCCTGACTAATTTACCCGTTAAAGGATTATAAGTATCTTCTATAGGAATATGGTCCCAGCTTCTCCACTGCCAAACAACATTTTTATTAACGTCCAGTTCTTGTAAAATTCCGTGTACTACTTTTGCGCTGTCTTTACCGCCGTATTGGGTCATATCCATTATAGTCGGATATTTAATCGTAAAAAGATAATTCCCGTTTGGAAGAATTAGTAATTCGTGAATATCTGTAATATATTTATTCCCAAGACTGTCGGTACCGACCGCTTTAACGGAATCAATCACCGTCAAAGAAGTATCCATAATATAATATACTCCCTGTTGTCCGACTCCGCCTTGTTCAACTCTTAAGCCATAAGTTAGTAAGCCATTCGGTTGAATTTTAAAATCTCCAATTCTATTCGGTACTTTTTTATATTTATAAACATTTCCGTTTTCATCCAATATAATTAAATAAAAACCGTATTTGCTGTTTTTGGGAACGTTAGGAGCAAAAAACAACTGTCCCTTCGAAGGATTGTTTACCGTGTTTATTGTAAGAGGAGGGAAATCATCCGGCAGGTTGTCCGTATTTATTTTTCCGGATGAATTATTGATATTTTGAGCATTCACCAAAATGCTTGCCGAGCCTATTATTAATGCAAGTAGTAAAGTATATAATTTCATTTTGCAATTCTCTTTAGTTTATGTAAATTTTAAAATATGGTTTAAATATCGTGTATTATCATTTTATGAACAACATTTTTTTTGTTTTTGTTATCCGGGTTTTTGAAGATAACATTTTTATTTCCGCTTTATAAAAATAAATACCCGAGGAAATATTCTTCGGATTCCAACTAATCCGGTGAAACCCTTTATCCTCAATTCCGTCGTTTAATTTTGTAATTAGTTCTCCTAAGACATTGTATATTAAAATTCTGACGTTACTCTTCTCAGGCAAACTGTAACTGATTGTAGTTGAAGGATTGAAAGGATTAGGATAATTTTGAAAAAGAACAAATTTTCCCGGTATTATATTTTCGTTCGTGTTAACGGAAGTAGCAAAACTGCTGTCTGCTTTTAATACTATATATTGAGCAATCATTTCATTTACGTTTTCAGATCTGATAAGTAAAGTATCGACATGCTGCTTTGCATCAATCGGTTTATATTTAACGAAAAATATTTTGCTGCCGTTCGGCTGAATTGTCAACGGCAAATTTGTCGTAGGAGTAAACGTGCTGTCTTTAAAATAATATGAAGTAATTGTAAGCGCTTCCGATTTATTATTCGTAACCGTAAAAGATTTTACTACAGAGTCACCCAAACTTACAAAACCGAAATTAACGGTATCTTTATCCGAGGTAAAAAGATTTGTCCGCCAAGGGGCTCTAAAAACCTGGTAGCTGTAATTCTGATTTTCAATAAACATTTCAAAAGTTTTTATTCCGTTTGGAGTTACTTCGGTAATTGCTCTCCAGTCATCAACGGTGTTTGGCGTCTTTGACGAAGAACCCCAGCCGATAATTGTATTGCCGTCGGGCAGGCGTTGTATGCTTCCCATAACTCTTGAAAATTCATCGGGGGTATTTCTAAATTCCCAAACCTTCTCGGCAATAAGATTTGTTGTATCCTCCGTATTTAATTTATACTCAACCGCGCGGGAAAAAACTCTGTTAGGCGCTAACCCGTTATCGAATAATAATAAATTGCCGTTGTTTAAAATTCTTGCATCGTGCTGCTGGAGAATAGGGAAGTTGTCATTATTAAAAGCAAATTGATTTCTCTTTCCGCCTAAGCGCCAGATAATATTACCCGTTGCTTTATCTATTTTGGTAATTTCGTCCATCCTTTTAGAGGATATGATTATGTTTCCGTCCTTATCAATTTCTATTGAATTTGTATGTGAGTAATCTATATTAGGACGAGTTAAATCCACAAAATCATTAGCATCGGTAATACTAAAATGATCCCAGCTTCGCCATTGCCAAACAACGTTTTTACTTCTGTCTATCTCTTGAATAATAGATCCGACGACATTTGCCGTATCTACTCCGCCCGTAACAATGGTATCCATTCTTACTTTCTGCACATCGTAAATTATCACATACGCGTGATTATCTTCCGTAAGCAGCAGTTCGTGGAAATCAGTTGTGTAGCCGTTGCCTGCCATAAAACTGTCAACTATGGCATAAGAACTATCCAATGCATAAAAGATATTTTTTTCCGTATCGTAATATGTAAGCAAACCGTTTGGCTGAGGTTTAAAATAAACCAAAGCAACATCGGGCTTTTTTCTGTAAAAAATCGGAATACCGCTGTTGTTTAAAATCATCAAATAACTAAAATTATTATTTTTTGCCGGTGCCAAAAACAAATAACCATCTGAAGGGTTATTGGAAACTCCCACTCTTATTTTGGGAAAATCTGCAGGAAGGGAAGTATTATTTATTTTGTTCTGCGGTAACAAAAAATAATTTGAAATCAGCAAAGTGAAAAGAAGTGAGTATTTAAAAATTTTCAGCTGCATTATTCCTATTAAAATTTATTCCGAATGCTAAAATTCTACTGTGAAATTGTTAATATTAAATATTAAAGAATTATTGATACAATTCAATGATGAAATTGGTCAATAACTTATAAGAAGGGAAAACGAGACTGTCCAAAAAGTACAGAAAACCGTTGCGCCCAAAGCGCACAAGTAAAACGGTTTAAATAAATCTCGTATTTTGCTTAAAATCCCAGAATTGAACCTGCCGGCGGGATCGTGTGTTAAGCAAAATTCACCCTTTTGAGACAGCTTCAAAAAAATAAATTATTTTTTGCCCTTTCCCGGCACTCTCTTCTCTAAAATATTATCAATTATTTTATATTCTTTTGCTTCTTTAGCGGTTAGAAAATGATCTCTGTCGCAATCTTTAGCTATCTGATCTAAAGATTTTCCGGTATGATCGGATAGTATTTTATAAAGAGCATCGCGTGTTTTCAGCATTTCTTGAGCGTGTATTTGAATGTCCGTAGTTTGTCCCTGCAGTCCGCCAATCCAAGGCTGGTGAATCATAATTTTAGAATTAGGTAGAGCGGTTCTTTTGCCCGATGCACCGCCTGCTAAAAGAATTGCGCCCATACTGGCTGCCATTCCAACGCAAATTGTTGCTACTTCGGGTTTGATGTATTTCATAGTGTCGTAAATAGCCAAACCTGCGGTAACGCTTCCGCCGGGGGAGTTGACGTAAAGATTAATATCTTTGTCGGCATCTTCGGCTTCCAAAAATATTAATTGTGCAATTACAAGACTTGCAACGTGGTCGTCAATCGGCGTACCGACGAATATTATCCTTTCCCTAAGCAGACGCGAATATATATCCATTCCGCGTTCGCCGCGTCCGGTTTGTTCAATTACATAGGGGACTAACTGGCTGTAAATTTCGGAGTTGTTTTTCATTGAGATTCCTTTGAATCATTATTAAATAATTTTTTCGGATCTACTTTTTTAATATTGTTATTTTCTTTGAGAAAATCTAAAAGTTTTTCTTCTTTTATTTTTTCTGTAAAATTTGACGATTTATAGTAGTTTAACAATTTGTCTACGGTTATGCCTGTTCTTTCCGCATCTTTTTCTGCCAATTTTTTTAAGTCTTCTTCGTCAACAGTAATGTTTTCGGCTTTCTCAATTTCCTCTTTTAACATTATCCACTTAACCTGAAATTCAGCGGATTTTTGCAATCGTTTTGCGGTTTCTTCTCTCTTGAAGTTTTTCCTGCCTTCTTTCTTTGCGTGTTCTTCCTCGTGATTTATAAGATTTTCCAAATAATTATTAACTATGGTTGACGGAGGATCGAACTCATTTTTTTCTACGATCGCCTCTATCAATTTATTTTGAATATATTCGTTCTCCTGCCGTTCAAAATATGCAGAAATATCTTTTCTTATTTCTTCTCTTAGTTCTTGCTCGTTCGATACTTTTTCTTTTGTTATTTTTTTAACAAGCTCATCGTTTAATTCAGGTAATTTAAATCTATTTATTTCTTTAATCTCAGCCTCATAAAAATAATTTTCTATTATCTCTTCATCTTCGCCTTTGCTGTTTTTAATAATCCTTTCGTCTTTGAAAGAAAAGTTGAATTTATCTCCTACCTTTTTGCCTTTTGAATTTTCGATTATTTCTTTTTGAACGCTATCGTTCGAAAGGTCTATTTGAAGCTGCTCGCTCTTGGCATTTTTAAAGGGAGTTTTGTCTTCGTTTAACCGCAGAATTTCAACGTCAATAATATTGTCCAAACCTTCAACTATTTCTGCTTTTTCTTTCTCGGCATTTGATTTTCTTATGTATTCAATTTCTTTTTCAACGTCTTCGTCATTTACTTTGAAATCCGGTACTTCGATGTTTAACCCTTTATAATCTTTTACTTCGATTTTTGGGTACACTTCAAACTTTACTTTGAAGTACAGGTCTTCACCCGGCTTAAACTTTATATCCGATAAAACAGGCTGACCGATCGGATTTAATTCTTTCTCTTTTGATATTTCCCAGAATTGTTTGTTGGCAACTTTTTCGGATGCTTCGTAATCGAGTGAATCTCCGTACATTTTCTTTATCATTGAAAGCGGTACTTTACCTTTTCTGAATCCGGGTATTTGAATATTTTTTGCTTGTTTTTTTACTTCACTTTCCAATTGATCTTTGAATTCGTCATACTGCAACGTTGCTTCAAGTTCTCTCTCAGATGTTGTGATATCGTTTATCTTAACGTCCAATTTATCCTCATCATTATATTGATTAAAAATTTGTGCGAGAACGGGGACTCGAACCCCGACACCTTTTGGGTACTAGATCCTAAATCTAGCGCGTCTACCAAATTTCGCCATTCTCGCAAAATTAATTATGCTTAATTTAAGCTAAAAATTATTTGTCTATAGTCAAAATTATGTATATAATAGCTTTAATATTTTTACATAATTTTAAAAACGAAATACAAATATAAGCTCAAGTACTCAGTTTAGCAAATAAATAAGATTTCCAAATTCCTATTATTTTACATAATTTAAGGGAAATAAAGTTTAATAATTAAAGTTTTCAAAATTCCTTATTATTTATGATATATAACTACATTACCGTTTCCAGAACAGGACTAAAAAGAGAACACAACGAAGACCACATTGGTGTTTTTGAAGTGGATGGAGGATTGTTAATAGTAGTCTGCGACGGTTTGGGCGGCAACAGAGGCGGAGAAGTCGCGTCGGAATTAGCGGTTAATACAATTAATACTCAGTTCAGAATTTTGAATAAACTTAGTATTCTTGAAAGAATTCAGAAATCAATTACAAAAGCAAATGAAGCCATTATCTCCCGCGGTTCCAAAGATAAAAATATTGCAGGAATGGCTACAACTACCGAGGTTTTATTCTTAAAAAAAGATTTTGCTTATTGGGGTCATGTTGGTGATTCCAGAATTTATTTCTCTAAAAAGGGAAAACTGCAATTGTTGTCAAAAGATCACTCGCTTGTACAAAGACTTGTTGACGAAGGTTATATAACATTAAATGAAGCAAAAAATCATCCTAATAAAAATATTATTACGCGTGCTCTCGGTGATAGTGCAGAGATTGAAGTTGATTTAAGTAAGATGAAATTGAAGAAAAAGGGAAACAATAAATTCCTTGTTTGTACCGACGGTGTGCATGGGGTATTAAGCACCGCTGAAATTGAGAAACTTATAAACGGCAGCAATTTAAGCATCATAGCCGATAAAATGAGTGTGTTGATAGAAGACAGAGGAGCACCGGATAATTATTCGTTTGTTTTACTTTCCGAGGTAAAGTAATGATCGGAAGAAATATAGAACATTACAAGATTGTTGAGGTTCTCGGCAAAGGTGGAATGGGTGTTGTTTATAAAGCATTCGACCTTAAACTGGAAAGATTTGTTGCTCTTAAAATTTTAAATTCCGATTTACTTTCCAATCCTCATTTTTTGGAAAGATTCAAACGAGAGGCCAAACACCAAGCTAAACTTAATCATCCAAACATTGTACCGGTTTACGGTTTTGCGGAAGAAAACGGCATACTCGGTATAATTATGGAGTATGTTTCCGGAGAAACAGTCGAAAGTTTAGTTAAAAGACTCGGTCGTTTGGAACTTCAATATGCTTTGTCAATTTTAAAACAAGTATTGGCAGGCATAGGTTACGCCCATTCAAAAGGATTTATTCACAGAGATATCAAACCTTCAAACATTATATTGAATAACGAAGGCGTTGTTAAAATTATGGACTTCGGAATTTCAAAATCCGTTACCGAAGGCAGAAATTTAACAAAGACCGGAACTAAAATCGGCACTATACTTTATATGAGTCCGGAACAAGTTAAAGCCAAAGAGCCTTCAATTCAAAGTGATATTTATTCTTTGGGAATAACTTTTTTTGAAATGCTTGTCGGCAGAGCACCGTTTGACACCGGCACGGATTACGAGATAATGGAAGCACACCTTAAAAAAAATCCTCCGAAAGTTTCTTCTCTCATTCCGGAAATTCCTTCGGGAATTGATACGATTATTTCAAAAGCCGTTAATAAATCCCTTGCAAAAAGATATCCCACTTGTGATGCATTTTTGGAAGATGTTAACATGTTCTCTTATGAGCTGATGGATGTGAAATCTGCGAAATCAAAGAAGAAAACCAAAATAAAATTAAAATCTAAAACCAAACAAAAAGAATTTGTAACAGGCAGTAAACGTGTACCTTCGACGGCACAAAAATCCAGATATTTCCTTTGGCTTTCTTTAACGATATTATTATTCGGCGGATTATTCTATTTTGTCTACTATAGTGTATCCAAATTTTGGAAAAATGATGATTATCTGACGAAAGTAAGAGACAGCGGAAAGAATACATACGTTTCCAACCCGGCTTATAGATTTAAATCGAATTGGGTAAAAGTTGCAACTCCGACAAGTGAAAACTTAAATTCGATTACTTTTGTAAATTCTAAATTGGGATTTGCCGCCGGGAATAAAGGAATTATTTTAAAAACCAATGACGGCGGTGAAACTTGGACTGTTTCCGACACATCAACTAACGTAATTTTGTACAAAATAGATTTCATCAATGACGAAACGGGTATTGCCGTGGGGGAAAAAGGAACAATTCTTTTAACCAATAACGGCGGGCAGAGTTGGAATAAGATTATTGCAAATTCTTTCGGCAGTTTATTCGATTTTCAATTTATAGAAGGTACAAGCGTAGTTGTCGCGGTCGGTGCAAACGGAACGATAATACGTTCCGAAGACGGCGGTAGTACCTGGAAACGGCTTGCTTCCCCCGTCAATAAATTATTGTACAGTGTGAAATTCATTAATGAAAATTCCGGATTTGCCGTGGGCTGGAACGGGGAAGTGTTGGAAACTATTAACAGGGGAAGAACTTGGAGTGTGTTACCCAAATTTACTACCAACTATCTTCGCTCGGTTGACTTTATAAATGAGGACATAGGATTTATCGTTGGCGGCGGCGGGGAAATTTATAAAACCACAAACGGCGGCTCTTCTTGGAAACAAATTCCCTCAAATACCATTTCCGGCTTGCTGAAAATTAAATTTATCGATTCTAAAAACGGTTTTATATTGGGCAATAAGGGGGAATTGCTAACTACCTCGGATGCGGGAGAACATTGGTCAGAAACATCCAGCGGTACTTTCTCTTCCTTAAAAAGTATTGCAAGTAACGGAGACAAGAGTATTTTTATAACCGGAATTAATGGGCTGATACTTAAGAACACTCTTAAATCAAATTGATTTTACATACCTTAATTTTTAAGTTTCATAAGTTCTTGTCAACTCTTTTGGTTGATTAATTAAATTACTCTTTCCTTTTTTATTTTGAGAGAACTTTGGATAAATTTATAATAAATGGCGGTGCAAAACTTTCGGGTAAAGTGAAAGTTGAAGGAGCTAAAAATGCATCCCTTGCACTTATGCCTGCTGCGCTGCTTGCTTCGGGTAAATCAACTCTTTATAACACACCTCGTCTAAGAGACGTTAACACAATGATAAGCCTGTTGGAAATTTTGGGTGTTGAAACATCCTTTACCGAACATACACTCACTTTGGATACAAGCAATATTAAAAGTCAAAATGCTCCGTACGAACACGTAAAAAAAATGCGTGCTTCGGTTTATGTTTTAGGTCCCTTACTGGCTAAATATGGAAAAGCCAAGGTTTCCTTACCGGGCGGATGTGCCTGGGGACCAAGACCTATAAATCTGCATCTGGAGGGACTAAAAAAATTAGGCGCGGAAATTGAACTTGAAGAAGGTTACATAATTGCAAAAGCAAATAAATTAACCGGTGCAAAAATACTTTTTGAAAAACCTTCGGTAGGTGCAACCGGAAACATCCTGATGGCTGCAACGCTGGCAAAAGGTACGACAATTATAGAAAATGCAGCAAAAGAACCCGAGATCACCAATTTAGCGGAATTTTTAATTAAAATGGGAGCAAGAATATCCGGTTTAGATACATCTAAATTAGAAATTGAAGGAGTTGATGAACTTGCAACTGCGGAAATCCATACTATTCCGGATAGAATTGAAGCGGGCACTTTATTGATTGCCGGAGCAATAACAAAGGGAAAAATTGAATTATTAAATTGTAATGCACAGCACTTAGACATTCTTCTTTCAAAATTAGAGGAAAGTGGGTGTAAAGTACATTCAAATAATGAATTAACTTATTTGGATGCAAGTAATTCCGAGCTGAAAGCGACTGATGTTATTACCGCAGTTTACCCGGGATTCCCTACCGATATGCAAGCCCAGTGGATTGCATTAATGTCCGTTGCCGATGGTGTGGCAAATGTTACCGATAATATTTACTTGGACAGATTTAATCACGTGCCCGAACTTTTACGCTTGGGAGCATCTATTAAAATGATTGAAAATACTGCTATAATTACCGGTGTAAAAAAATTAAAAGGTGCTAAAGTAATGTCTACCGATTTACGCGCCAGTGCAAGTCTGGTTTTGGCGGGACTCGTTGCAGAAGGAGTAACAGAAGTTTTACGTGTTTACCATTTAGACAGGGGATATCAAAAAATTGACGAAAAGCTTAAAATGCTCGGTGCAGATATACAAAGAGTCGTAAGTACGGAGTATTAATGTTTCTTAGGTTGAAGGAAATAATTGCAGCCAACGTTTTACTTGCTTTGTGCATTTTTATAATTTTCATTGCCAACATCTTACTTCTGTTTTTTCCGCTCACCAATGTTTTCGGATTCGAATTTTCTTTTGTCAATGCTGTTCTGATAACTTTTTTATCGGGTTTAATTTCAATATCATATTTCAAAAAAAATAGTGATAAATCTGAAGTAAATAATAAATCATTTAAAACTTTTACACGAATCGGGATTATATTACTTCTAATACCTCTTGTTATCTCACTTACAAACTCGCTTTTGGGTTCGGCATGTTCACTTGCAGACGGATTCCTTTTTTATCTGGCTTTAACTGTTCCGTCGTATATTATCGGTTTAGCATTAGGGTTAGCCGCATTTTCTATAAGTAAGAAATTACCGGTTTTAATTTATCTCATTATATTTTTTTTAATACTCTTAATCCCTTTAATTGAATTTTACGTCAACCCTCAAATATATTTTTTCAATCCGATATTCGGCTTTTTACCCGGAACTATTTATGATGAAGGGCTGAGCGTTAGTCTGAAATTGGTTTTATACAGATCCGCTAATCTAATATTCTTTCTTACTGTTTTCCTGATACTCTTTAAATTCCATTTCATAAATAAGGATAAATTAAAAAAAAATATAATACTCGCTTCTTCACTAATTTTAGCTTTAATCTTTATTGCTATTTCTCCTTCACTCGGATTATCTACAACTAAAAGCAGTTTGGTAAAAGACTTAAATAAAAAAGTAGTTACGAAACATTTTATAATACATTATTCGGGTGAAATTGAAGAAAGTGAAATCAAAATCATAACACTGCATCACGAATATTATTATTCAAAATTAAGTAAATATTTTAATGTGGAAGCGGATAAAAAGATAGAGTCGTTTATTTTTAAAAATAACAGTGAAAAGGGGAGATTGTTCGGGTCTGCTAATGCCGATGTTGCCAAACCCTGGCTTCAGCAGATTTATACTACAAAGGACAGCTACAATAAAACATTGGAACACGAAATAGGACATATATTTTCAGCATCTTTCGGCTCCGGTATATTTAAAGTTGCAGACGGGTTAAATCCGTCGTTGATAGAAGGAATTGCCGTTGCAGGTTCTCCGTATTACGACGGATATCCCATTGATTATATGGCATCACTCGCTTGGAAAAACGGCTACAGAGTTAATATTGGCAGTCTCTTCAGCGGAGTAAGTTTTTTCGGTCAAACTTCATCGATTTCATATATTTACGCAGGTTCCTATTCGAAATATTTAATTGATAATTACGGGATGTCCAAATTCAAATTATTTTATAAGGATGCCGATTTCACAAAAATTTACGATTTACCGTTAAAAGATGTAACGGACAAATATTATAATTATCTGGCAACTATTAATACAAAAGGGGACGGTTCAAAAGCTAATTATTATTTCGGAAGAAGAACAATCTTTCAAAAGGTTTGTCCGAGACATGTGGCGGATAGACTAAAGGATGCGGCAGCAGAATTTGCAGAACACAATTTTGAAAAATCATTTAAAATATATTCCGAAATCTTAAGTAAAATAAATAACTATTATGCACTAATCGGTTATGCGGAAGTTTCTAAAAAATTAAATGATACTCTTAAAGGATTAAATAAAATTGAGTACAAGTTAAAAGATTTTATTAATACATCTTACTATTATAATCTTCAATTTAAGTTGGCCGATCTGTATTCACTAAGTAAAAGGACGCTGCAAGCAGATTCTCTTTATAAAGAAATAATTAACGAGAAACCAAATATCCGGTTGGAGCATCTGTCATCGCTCAGACTGATATTATTAAATTCTCCCGGACAATTAAACCTTTATCTGAACGGTTCTTCGACTGACAAATTGGTATTATTGTTAAAGTTGATAGATAAAAACAACGCCGATATAATTTTGCCGGTGGCGGTCAGACTTTCAGAAATTATTGATCTTGAATATGAACTGTTTATTAAAAATTTTATAAGTGATGAGATAGCAGCTAATTTAAAAGACAGTTATACACTGAATATTTTATCAATGTATATGCTGGATAATTTCGACTTTAAAAATGCAAAAATTATGATTGAGAAAGCAGCAAGGATAAGTAATGGTAAATTTAATAACAAATTTATAAAGGATAACCAAGATAAAATAAATTGGATGTCCGATAACTTTGATCCGATTGTTAACCTGTTAAGAGTTTACAACAACCAATAAGCAAAATCAATTATCCGACTGCCCGTTAAAGAAATATTTTTACCGCACTTTGGAGGAAGTTGTACTCTAATCTTAAAAATCGAAATTAGATATTCTTGAGTCGAACCTGCCTGCACGCAGCCCCGCCTCCCAAAGTCCTACGGCGGGCAGGCGTTTCGGCATAGGTAGGTCTAAAAAGGTTAATTGTGAGAAAATCGGGTCAAAATTTTGAACAAATACAAAACATAATTTTGTTAAGCATACCTTTTTAGAGCGGACTCATTCATTATTCAATTAAATTTTTTCCCGAGAGCAAATCCAAGTAAAGCTGAAATTAATCCGTATAAAATATAACCGAGTTGCGTTGATGCAATAAATTCCGGTTCAATTGCCGATAATATTCCTCTTGACTCCAAAAAATAAAAAACCAAAGTACCTATAAAGCCGAAGATTACGCTTAGAACAACCTGTATTCTTTTCGTATTTGGAAGAAAAACAGAAATAACGGGAATAAAAATAGATGTTGTTAAAATCCCTGAAGAAAGGTAAAAAATATCCCAAAGCGAATCCGTAAAAAGTGCGTAAATAAATGCTATAAAAATTGCAAGCACTGAAATCCAACTTGCCATTAGTTTTATTTTATGCGGAGGTATTTTATTTTTTACCATCGGTTCAACTATATCGTAAGAAAGCGATAAAGCTACAACGTTGCCGCAGGTATCAACGGTTGACATTGCGGCGGCAATAAGTCCCACTCCCAGTAAAACATTAAGCCACACCGGAGTGTAGTCCGCCATAAGGTTTTGGAAGATCAAAGCACCGTCCTGCAGTTTTGCAGGTATTTCACCGTCTACGGCAGGGTATAATATCAACGCGGTTAGACCGATTATCATCGGGAAAATACCGACAAAAATAAATGAATTTGCAGATGCAACAATAATTCCTTTTCTTGCTTCTTTGTTGCTTCTACTTGCCTGCAGCCTAATCCATATATCTGTTTCGACAAGCCATCCGGGCAGATATGCTATAAAAGTAAAAATAATAAGAGCCAATCCCGGTGCCAAAAATGTACTAAAATTATTTTTCAGCTTAGGTGCGGAAGAAGAAATATCAATCAGGTTAAAAGATTGGCCGGAAGAAGAAACCGCCGAATAACCCACCACAGCCAACACAGCAATAAATAAAGCAACCAGTGCAAATTGTATCTTATCTGTAGCAACAACAGCCCGGAAGCCGCCCGTGTAAGTATAAACGGCAATAATCAGAGACAGCAAAAACATTGTCAAAGGAACTGAAATATTTAGAAACGGGGCAATTGTAATTCCGGCGGCGTAGATTTCCGCTCCGCCCCAAACTATAAAAACAAATATTAAGGGAATGGAAATCAAGCTTCTTATTCTTGTTCCGAATTTCTTTGCCAATAATTCGGGTTGAGAGAAGGCTTCTAATTTTCTGAATAGGGGAGTGAAAAAGTAAAATCCTCCCATTGTTAATAACCACGGTATTATTAAAAGCCAGGCTGCTCCTATGCCGTACCAATAAAAAAGTTGAACACCGTAAACAGCCGACCAGCTGATGGACATCATGCTTGCCGAAATAGAAAGACCGCTTGACCAGCCGGAGAGACTTTTGTCCGCCGACCAAAAGGATTCGGTTTCTTCCCGGGTTTTTTCTCTTCTTCTTTTAGACCAGATGTAAAATCCTATTCCTATAACAATAACTGAATAGCTGATAAAGGCAAGCCAGTAGAAAAAAGTAGTGTCCATAAATAATAATTTTTTAAGATATTACTTAAAGATAAATAATATTAAGAGACTTCTGAAAAATTAAAAAAATTATTTAATTAAAATCCGAGAAGTGAAATAGAATGCTTTGCAAAATCTATTAAAGGCGTAAAATAAATCCCGAGCAATATGGTAGGAATTACTAATATTAAAAGCAGTATTAAATTTGGTATGTTTACGCCAAACGGTTGAACTTCTTTTTCGGAGCTGTCTAAGAATAGGTATTTCATCACTCTCATATAATAATACACCGAAACTACGGTATTAAGTAAAGCAATTACCGCAATTACAATCATCTTAGAGTTAACTAAAGCTAAAAATAAATACAGCTTTGCTATAAATCCGGCAGTCGGCGGTAACCCGGTTAAAGAAATTAAAAATATAGCGAGCGAAATTGACAAAAGCGGTGCTTTTTTACCCAATCCCTTATAATCATCGAGTTCTTCGCTGCCTATTTTATTGGCTATAAGCATAACTACGAAGAAAGCTCCCAAATTCATAATCGTGTAAATGACAAAATAGATAAGCACTGCCATCATACCTTGATTAGAGAGGGCGATAATACCCAACAAAATATATCCTGCGTGCGCTATGCTGGAATAGGCAAGAAGCCGCTTCATATTGTTTTGCCAAAGTGCCGCGAAATTACCCAGTGTCATTGTTAAAATAGAAAGGATTATCAGCATAGAGTTCCAGTCAATTAAAGGAATTAAATCCCACGAGCCGTCAGGATTAACTGAGCTGACAAAAGTAATTTTTGTAAATCTTACCAAAAGCGCGAAACCGGCAGCTTTACTTGCAACCGATAAATATGTTGTGATTGTTATGGGCGCTCCTTCGTAAACGTCAGGCGTCCAATAATGGAAAGGAGCAGCGGATATTTTAAACCCGAATCCCACAAGGATCAATATAGCCGAAAGTGTAACGATAAGCGATTGTATTTGCTGTGACTGCAACAAACTATTAATTTCATAAATATTGGTGGTGCCCGTAATTCCAAAGAGTATGGAAATACCGAAAAGCATAATACCGGAGGATACACCTCCGTAAATAACATATTTCAATGATGCTTCGCTGTTCCGCAGAGTATCTTTGGTTATGCCTGCCAATACATACGAAGATAGCGATAGAAGTTCTATAGATAAATAAATAACGATAAGATCGGCGGCGTTAATTATAAAGAACATGCCGATTATCATTCCCCAGATCAGGGAATAATATTCGCCTAATCTTGCACTTGCTTTTTTTATTTCTTCAGAGGATATCGTGAAGAAAACGATCATTATTGAAGAAAAGACGATTAAAAGTTTAAAGAAAGCACCGAATGAATCTACTGCGAGCAAGCCGTATTTGTTATTGTCCGAACCGAATGCAAATGAACTTATAGCAAACTGTTCAATTATGAAATAACCGGTTATCAACAAACCTGCTATCATTATGGCGGGTAAATACTTTTTATTTTTACCCATTACCAAATCTACTATTACCAACACCGCCAAAGCTACGGCAGCTGAAATTTCAGGTTTTATATATTGAAGACTATTTACTACTTGTTCCAAAATTAAATTCTCTGTATTTGTTATTTCTTAATTATTAAAACGGACCAATAGAACTAAATATAATGTTAGCGTCCGCCATAAACTTAACCATCGCATTTACAGAAGTTGTCATAAACTGAAGTATAACAGACGGATATACGCCGATGAGTAAGATTATTATTACAAGCGGAACCAGCATACAATATTCTCTTAAAGTTAAATCGGTTAACCCTTTCCATTTATCTTTTAACGAGCCGAAAAATATCTTTTGAAAAGCCCAAAGCATATAACTTGCGCCCAATAAAATACCGAGGAGTGAAATAGCCGTAATAACTCTAATCTGTTCACTACCGAATCCGCCGATGAAGACCAAGGCTTCCGAAATAAATCCGCTTAATCCGGGCAGACCTATAGCCGCGAAAAACGCAACCATTACAAATCCTGTGTAAATAGGCATTTGATTTGCAAGTCCGCCGAATGCATCCATATCCCTCGTATGTGCTCTGTCATAAATAATACCCACAATAATAAAGAGCATAGCCGTTATTGTTCCGTGATTAAACATTTGCAGAACGGACCCGGTTAATCCCGCGGTTGTAAGAGAAGCCATACCCAGCAGTACATAACCCATATGAGAAACGGAAGAATAGGCAATCATTTTTTTGAAATCTCTTTGGGCCATTGCCGCCAAGGCTCCGTAGATAATATTTATCATCCCAAACAGCCCTATATACCAGGCAACCTGTTGTGTTATTTCCGGAAATATGGGGAAACTTATTCTGAGTATTCCGTATGCACCCATCTTCAAAAGAACACCGGCAAGAATTACACTTATTGCCGTAGGTGCCTCCACGTGTGCATCGGGCAGCCAAGTGTGGAAGGGAAAGACCGGTATTTTTATTGCAAAACCTATAAACAGAGCTATATATGCTATAAATCTTAAATTGTTCGGGTTAAGCGGCGAAAGGATACCGTTTGCCGTATAATTCGCTGCATCCATAAATGTCAGCATATTGAATGTAAAGACCTTCGAACCGTCAACAAGTGTTTCGGTTGCACTAAAGTATAAACCGAGTATTACCAATAAAATAAAGATACTACCGAGCAAAGTATATAAGAAAAATTTTATAGCCGCATATTCTCTTCTCGGACCGCCCCAAATACCAATTAAAAAGTACATAGGCAGGAGCATTAATTCCCAGAAAACATAAAAAAGGAAAAAGTCCAATGCCAGAAAAACACCTATCATCGCTGTATCAAGTAAAAGAAACAGAGCAAAATATCCTTTAACTGATTTTGATATTTTCCAAGATGCCAAGGTTGCAATAAAAGTTACAATGGTGGTAAGCAATACCAAAACGACACTTATTCCGTCTAAGCCTAAAAAGTAATCTATTTTTATCCTTCCGATCCAGGCTAATCCCGATATTTCAATCCATCTAAATTTCTCAACAAATTGGAATGAAGAAGGATCGTTAATTCCGCCGAGGGAAAAATTATAGAAGTAAAGAATTATAAAGGCTATCACAACCTGAATTCCGGTTATCACAAGTGTCAGCCATTTTATTGTCTTATCTTTATCCTTAGGCAGAGCAAATATAAAAACCATCCCTAAAACAGGTAGGAATGTTAATAATGATAATATTGGGAAATTTTCCATAATCTATGTTTTTATTTTTATAAAATTTTATTTACTTAAATATGTATACGAGTATTATTATTGAAAAAACTACAAACATAACGTAAGATTGAACCTTTCCGGTTTGAAATCTTCTAAAGAATAATCCGAATAAACCGCTTAAATATGCAGTCAAATTTACAAATCCATCAACGACTAAATTGTCAAACCTTCCTGTAAAAGCTGAAATTTTTACAGTCACAAATGCAGAACCGTTCACAATGCCGTCAACAAATTTATTGTCGAATAAAGCTATTATTTTACTTAATCCTATTGTGCCCGCAACAAAGGTGGCATAATAAATTTCGTCAAAGTACCATTTGTTATATGAAAGCAGGTACAAAGGCTTCAATTTATTTGCCAATTTATCAGGATCAATAAGTTTCCATTGGTAAAGAAAAAAGGCGAAAAGGATACCCAGCAGTGCCAGACTTATTGATGTGAATAATGTCGGGAAACGTGCCTCGTGAATAGCCTCTGTATAAACAGGTGAATAAGTAATTTCTTCCGTTAAGTTTTCTTGGTCAACATTTTCGGTTTCCGATTTCATGAAATCATATCTTGCACTTTGCGGTACGGAAATTTCCGGAGGCTTAACCCAAGATGATAGGAATTTACCTTCTTCGGGATTAAACGGATTCAATGTATACCAAAAGAATAAGGATAACAGTGACAAAACTACCAAAGGCATTGCCATAACAAATGACGATTCTTTTGCGTGCTCGTATTTTTCTTTATCCCTCGGTTTACCGTGGAATGTAAGTATAATTGCTCGGAACATATAAAAAGCGGTTAGAAACGCCACTAAGAATCCGGACGCAGCAAACCACCAGTTACCCGTTAAAGAACCAAAAGCGAAAGTTCCCGCTAATATTCCGTCTTTGCTTAAGAACCCTGAGGTTAGCGGAATACCCGATAAAGCCAACGCCGCAATTAAAAAAGTTACGTAAGTCAGCGGCATTTTCTTCCTCAAGCCTCCCATTTTTCTCATATCCTGTTCGTGGTGCATCGAATGAATAACGGAACCTGAGCCTAAGAATAAAGCGGCTTTGAAAAAAGCATGAGTTACTAAATGGAAAAACGCAAATGCATAGGCACCAACACCGATTGCCATTATCATATAACCGAGCTGGCTTATAGTTGAATATGCCAGAACTTTCTTAATATCGTTTTGCGTTACCGCAATTGTAGCCGGTATAAACGCTGATATGGCACCGATGATAGCTATTACGAAAAGAGCATCACCGGTTAAAATAGGGAATATCCTAATCATAAAATAAACACCGGCTGCAACCATTGTAGCTGCGTGTATTAAGGCGCTAACAGGTGTCGGACCTTCCATAGCGTCGGGTAACCAGACGTGTAAAGGAAACTGTGCCGATTTTCCTATCGCTCCGCAGAAAAGCAGAAGACCCGCTATGGTTAAACCGAGTTCGGTACCGAAAGGTAAATTGCCGATTGATACCTGGTAAAATATTTTATCAAAAGAAAAAGTGTTATATGTTAAAAATAAAGTAAGAATGCCCAGGAACATTCCTATGTCGCCGATCCTGTTTACTAAGAATGCTTTTTTAGCTGCGTTGGATGCAGAATTTTTCTCGTACCAGAAACCTATTAATAAATAAGAAGAAAGACCGACCAACTCCCAAAAAATGTATATCATCAACAGATTATGCGTAAGCACTATACCAAGCATCGAAAATGTAAATATGCCTAAGTATGCAAAGTATCTGTTGTATCTCTTATCGCCTTTCATATAGCCGACAGAGAATATATGTACAACAAGACTTACCAATGTTACCACAAATACCATAATGACGGTTACATTATCTATCAATATTCCTAATTCTACCGTAAATGTTTTCAAAAAGGGAACGTTGCCCAAATTGATCCATTGGAATTCGGAAATAATAGTACCGTCCGTAAACTGCGTTAGTTTTATAAAAGCTAAAGCGGAACCGAGCAAAAACGCAATTATTAAAATTGAAGTTTCAAACCAGTATAACCATTTTATGCGTTTACCGAACAGCAGGGTTACGATAAACCCGATTAAAGGTAGAAATAAAGTTACAAGCGCTAATTTAATTAATACTGATTCTTCCATAGTTAATCTTTAAGAGTGTCAATTTCATCCAAATTAATATTAGAAAACATTTTGTAAATATTTAAAACAATTGCCATTGCAATTGCAGCCTCGGCAGCCGCAAGAATAATAACGAATAAAGCCGTTAATTGTCCGGAGTTACCGAAATTACCGTACCTTGCAAAAGCAACAAAATTTATATTGGCAGAATTTAGTATCAGTTCGATGCCCATCAAAACCATAATAGCATTTTTTCTGGTGATAATTCCAAAAATTCCTAAGCAAAATAATATTACACTTACTATTAAATAATGATTTAAACCAACGGTAAACATATTTTTTCCTTACCTTCTTGCCATAGATGCTGCTCCGATTAGAGCAATTAAAAGTAAAATTCCCAATAACTCAAACACAACTGAATATTGGTTTACAAGTAAAATCCCCAATCCCTGTACAGTTGAAGTTTGAGGGGTAAGTTCAACGGTCTTCCAAGTTGTAGATAAAAATATTTTTATCAGTGCAAATGCCAACACAATTGTTCCTATAACGGCGGGTACTATTTGTAATGTACCGCTCTTTATTTGAACGTGAGTTATTTTGTTTGTAAGCATAACACCAAACAACAGAAGGACTAAAATCCCGCCTACATAAACTACAAGTTGAACAACGGCAATAAAATCCGCACTTAAAAGGACGTAGAGCCCCGCTACGCCGAATAAAGTAAATAATAATAAGAAAGCCGAATAAACTATATTTCTTAAAGTAACTACAAAAAAAGCAGAACCAAGAGTGATTAGTGCAAATAAATAAAATATAATGTCATATACTGTCATTTTAATTCTTCTCTTTTGAATTATCTTTTTTTTCTTGTTCTTTAGCCTTTAATTCAGCTTCTTTTTTGGCAGCTTTTTCAGCTGTAAATTTTTCGTAATTTTCTTTTTTTTCTTCGCGTTCGACTTCAGTTAAAGTAGCAAAATCATAAATCAAATTTTCTCTTTTGAACTCAGAGAACTCATAAACATCGGTCATATAAATACAGTCAGTAGGACAGGGAAAAACGCATAACTCGCAGAAACAGCATTTTGCGATATCAATATCGAATTTAGTTACCCAGAGAGCTTTCCTTTTTCCGTTGGAAGTTTGACCTAAATCTTCTCCGGGAATTGATTTTACAGTTTCAATTTCAATACAATTAACCGGACAGGCTCTCGCGCATTGGAGGCACCCTATACAGTCATCCATATTGACATACAATCTGTTTCTTTCCCTTGTAGGCAACTGCGGTTTAACATCGGGATACTGAATAGTAACTGCCGGTTCGAACAAATGTTTAAACGTCACTTTCATTCCGATAAATATGGTTGAAAGTGCCAGGTATATGTTATTTATATATGCTTTCATTATTTTCTATATTAAAGTAATAAGTCCCACTATCAACAAGTTAACAAATGCAATCGGAATTAAATATTTCCAACAAACAGCCATAAGCTGATCGACTCTCAATCTCGGTAGAGTCCACCGCAGCCACATTTGAACAAGCACCAATCCTACTCCTTTAAAAGTAAACCATAATAATTGTTCAATTGGTACAAGCCAGGGTAAACCGAGGGTATTGCCTAAATAACCGAAAGGGGATTGGTAGCCGCCGAAGAATAATATGACTACGATGGCAGAAACCGCGAACATGTTTGCATATTCGGCTAAAAAGAACATTGCAAACTTCATCCCCGAATATTCGGTATGATAACCGGAAACTAATTCGGACTCCGCCTCCGGTATATCGAAAGGAGTTCTGTTTACTTCAGCCAAAGTACTTATGTAAATTACAAAGAAGGCAACAACCATAAACGGAATTAATAAAAATTTAGCTATTCCGGTTGCTTGTCCGCCGAATATCAGCCAGTTCCAAATGAATCCCGACTGCATTTGAGAAAGTTCATTCAAATTAAGTGTGCCGGTTACCATTAAAATAGTAACGACAATCATAATGGTCGGAATTTCGTAGCTTATCAATTGTGCGCAACAACGCATAGCCCCCAATAATGTGTATTTATTGTTTGAAGCCCATCCGGCCATTAAAATTCCGGTGACAACAAATCCGGAAACACCTATGATAAAAAATAGTCCGAGATTTATATTACTGCCTATATACGAACTTGTAAAAGGAATTGCAGCAAATGCGGCGTAGCTGCCTGCAAAAACCAGCATAGGTGCTATGTTAAAAAGAGGCTTATCATTTCCGTCGGCAATAATATCTTCTTTTTGAATAAGTTTTAATATATCGGCTAAAGTTTGTAACATTCCATGAAAACCTACCCTCATAGGTCCGAGTCTGTCCTGCATATGTGCCGAAACTTTTCTTTCCAACAAAACAGCCATAAGGGCAAAGGGCAGGATAAAGAGGAATAAAGGTAATAACGCACTTACAATAGATGCTATTATTTCACTTCCGAATAAATTTGCAAGAAAATCGTAAATCATCTGTCTACCTCACCCAAAACAATGTCTATGCTGCCAAGTATGGCAATTACGTCGGCTATCATGTGACCTCTGCATAACTCTCCGATAACCGCCAAGTTTACAAACGAAGGCCCTCTTACTTTAATTCTCTTCGGTTTTATTGTTCCGTCACTTACAATAAAATATCCTAATTCACCTCTCGGATTTTCGACCCTGCCGTAAACCTGACCGACGGGAGGTTTAATTCTTTTTGGAATGGCAGAGGATACATCACCGTCCGGTATTTGTTCAATTGCTTGCTCTATTATTTTTAAACTTTCTTCCATTTCAAGAATTCGTACGTAATATCTGTCCCAGCTATCGCCTACGGTTCCCATTATTCCTTCACCTACGGGAATGTCAAAATCGAATTTATCGTAGATTGAATAAGTGTCGTCTTTTCTTAGATCCCATTTCACTCCGGAAGCACGCAGCATCGGACCGGTAATCCCGTAATTTATTGCGGCGTCTTTCGGAAGAATTCCTACGTTGGCAGTTCTATCGATAAATATTTTATTAAAAGATAGTAACTTGTTTAATTCTTTTATCTTAGGTCTAAAGTATTCAACAAATTCTTTGGTAAGTCTTAAGAATTCAGGCGGCAGATCGCGAGAAACTCCGCCGATCCAGATATAATTATAGAGAAGCCTTGCTCCCGAAGTCATTTCGAAAAGACTTAAAATTTTCTCTCTGTCCCTAAAACAAAATAGAAACGGTGTAATTGCTCCGACGTCTGCTCCATAAGTACCAAGTGCAACAAGGTGAGATGCAATTCTTTGCAGTTCACCCATAATTACTCTTATATATTCAACTCTTTCGGGTATTTCCAAACCGAGTAATTTTTCAACGGTTAATGCATAGCCGAATTCATTATACATTGAAGCTAAATAATCCATTCTATCGGTGTAGGGGACGACTTGAGGATACGTCATTGATTCGGCGTGTTTTTCAAAACAACGATGGAGATAACCTATATGCGGTTTTACGTCTATAATAAATTCACCGTCCAACTGAAGTTCCAAACGGAGTACTCCGTGAGTTGAGGGATGCTGAGGTCCCATATTAAGCGTCATTTCTTCAGTTTTTAAAGCCATATTTATCTTTTAATTCCGTAATTCATTTTTTAATAAGGTATTTTCATACCTTGATAATAATCGGGGTCTTTATAGTCTTTTCTTAACGGATACCCTGCGCTCCAATCGTAAGGCATCAAAATTCTTGTTAAATTAGGGTGATTCAAAAAATTGATTCCCAGCAAATCGAAAGCTTCTCTTTCGTGCCAATTAGCGTGGGCCCATATTTCAGTTACCGATGCAACATCAGGTTTATCTTTTTCAATCGATATACCCAAAGTTAATTTGTGTCTCTTTTGCGTTGATTCCAAATGGTAAAAAACGCCGAGAGTTCCACCTATATATTCAAACGAACCGTCTTCTTCAATTTTCTTTTCTCCGTTTGCGTCATCTACGCCGGATAAATTCAATAAAGAATCAAACTGCAGTTTGGAGTCGGAAAATAGAAAAGTGCAAACTTTATCAATTTCCAAAGGAGCTACTTTTATATAATTTTCACCCTTTTCGTTTTCTACGTACTCAATTACGGCTTCGCCGAACTTTTCTTTTAATATTTCAAAAATTTCTTTATCTGTCATGCCGATTTCTTAACCAATGATTCGTGTCTGATTTTTTCCTGCAATTTCATTAAACCTTCCAATAAAGCTTCCGGACGGGGGGGACAGCCCGGTACATAAACGTCAACGGGAATAATCCTGTCAACACCTTTTAAAACGTGATAGCCGTGTTCCCAATAAGGACCTCCGCAGTTTGAGCAGCTGCCCATAGAAATAACATATTTAGGATCCGGCATTTGTTCGTACAGTCTTTTTACCCTAATTGCCATTTTCAATGTTACTGTGCCGGATACAATAATTACGTCGGACTGCCTGGGGGATGGTCTTGGGATAACACCGAATCTGTCAAAATCATAATGCGAAGCTGATGTTGCCATCATTTCAATAGCACAGCAAGCCAATCCGAAACCGACCTGCCAAAGAGAAGATAAACGAGCCCAGTTAAGTAGATCGTCTACTTTGGTAATAATAATGCTGTCATCTGCAAACTGCTTGTCTAATAATCCCATAAATTCCTATTTAGGTTTTTCCGTTTTCGAAACTTTTTCTTTATCAACTTTTAATTTCGGCAGGGAAGGTCGAGCCCATTCGAGGTCTCCTTTTTTCCATTCGTAAGCCATGCCTAATCCGAGTAAAATTAAAAATATTGCGCCTACTAAAAATCCACCTATTCCAAAAGATTTATAAACGTATGCCCAAGGGATTAACAATACTATTTCAACATCGAATATTAGAAATATTAAAGCGACGACATAAAATCTAATATTAAATTGTACCCAGGGTGAGCCTATTGTATCTTCGCCGCACTCGTAAGTTAATTGTTTTTCATGGGTAGGTCTGGAAGGTCTTAATAGTTTTGCAACAAAAACCGAAACAGTTACAAAAAAAACTGCCACCAAAATAAATACGAAAATTTTACCGAATTCAGTTAACATCAACTACATAATTTATTTTATTTGAAACAAAAAATTAACACAAGGTTTTAGTAATGTCAAGATATCTAAAATATTGGTTGTGGACTAATTTTAAAATTAAAAAACAAATTAAATACATTACTTAAAAAGAAGTGCTGCATCTGTCCAAAACATTGAAATAGGATATGGATTTTGAGTGTAATCGCTTCTTGAACAGATTCATAGATGCAGTGTATGTGCTAAGAATTATAAAAAATAAAAGCATCATGGGTGTAACCGTATATTGAAATTGGCAGGCGATTCTCTCTATAAAAACAATAAAGAGGGAGTAGCAAAATGCAATGTTGAAAAGAATTTGCAAGTACACCGTACTATGTTATTCAACGTTGTTTTAAAGACTGCAGAAAAACATCGAATTAGGTGGATGTGATACTTGTCTACCGCAGGAAGATATAGCGTCTCCACAAGCACA
>CAZAOG010000028.1:0-25074 GCA_964486645.1 uncultured Ignavibacteriaceae bacterium
CTCCGAGTTCTCTGCGGTTAACCTTCCGTTAAATCGTATTGTCTTTAAGAATAAATAACCACAAACAGAAATTATAGATTCATAATATTATTCTTCTTCGGAATTATTCAATATTTTGCTTAATCAACTTTTGCCGCTCTTTTTTCCTGTGAGCCAATAAAACACGCCTCATGTAAACTAAAGATTCCCGATATCCGCAATTATTACATTCCCTGTATTAGAAAAAATTATATATTTTTTAATTATCCTTTTTATTTGAGAAAGATATCGGGAATCTTAACTTTTGTTTACAGACATCATACATTTATTTTTTTATAACAGCAGATAAAGACTGATTTCTTAAAATTAGATGCTTAAAAAATGTTAAATTTATTATTCGAAAATTAATTATTCATATTTTGAAATAAGACAAAATTATCAAAGGGAAAAACAAGAATGAAAACCATTATTGAGCCGTTTAAAATTAAATCGGTAGAACCAATTAGATTTACAACCGAGGAAGAAAGAATAAAACTGTTAAATGATGCGGGATTAAATCCGTTCCTGCTTCACGCGGATGATGTGTTGATCGATCTTTTAACAGACAGCGGAACATCGGCAATGAGTTCCGTACAGTGGGCGGGAATTATGAACGGCGATGAATCCTACGCCGGTTCAAAAAGTTTTTACAAATTTGAAAAAATGGTTAAAAAAATTACCGGTATGAAATACATTATTCCAACTCACCAGGGCAGAGCTTCCGAAAGGATACTTTTCTCGGTTACCGGGGGCAGCGGTAAGTTCATACCTAACAACACACATTTTGACACAACACGTGCGAACATAGAATTTTCCGGTGCCGAAGCGGTTGACTTGTTAAACGAGGAGGGAAAACATCCGGAAATAAGAGCCGATTTTAAAGGCAATATGGATGTTGAAAAATTAAAAGAGTTTATCAAAAACACCGGAGCTGAGAATATTCCTCTTTGTATGATTACAATCACCAACAATTCCGGCGGCGGGCAGCCCGTTTCGATGCAGAACATAAGGGAGGTAAAAGAAGTTTGTAAACAAAATAATATTCCTCTGTTTCTTGATGCATGCCGTTTTGCCGAGAACTCATACTTTATTAAAAAAAGAGAAAAAGGATATGCCGATAAATCCGTTTTGGAAATCGCGCAGGAAATTTTCTCTTATGCCGACGGCGCAACGATGAGTGCTAAAAAAGACGCACTTGTAAACATAGGCGGGTTCTTGGCAATAAATGACGATGAACTTGCTCAAAAATGCAGAAACTTGCTGATTGTAACGGAAGGATTTCCTACCTACGGGGGTTTGGCGGGAAGAGATTTGGAAGCCGTTGCACAGGGTCTTGTGGAAGTGTTGGACGAGAATTATCTGCAGTACAGAATAAGAAGCGTCGAATACTTGGGCGATAAATTGGTTAACGCAGGTGTTCCCATAATAGAACCTCCGGGCGGACACGCTATTTACATCGATGCAAAAGGATTTCTGCCTGATATTCCCGCAGAACAGTTTCCCGGTCAAGCATTAACCTGCGAACTTTACGTACACGGCGGAATCCGCGCAGTGGAAATCGGAAGCGTTATGTTCGGAAAGTACGATGATAACGGTAATTTGATTCCTCCGCCGATGGAGTTGGTAAGACTGGCAATACCCAGGAGGGTCTACACCCAAAGTCATATTGATTATGTCGCCGAAAAAATAATTGAAGTATACAATACCCGTGAAAAAATAAAGGGCTTGAAAATTACTTACCAAGCACCGATGTTAAGACATTTTACGGCAAGATTTGAAGTGATAAATGATTAAAAAACTTTACGGCTTCGGTAATGCGCGCGAAATTTGGAGGCTGATGCCTGCAGGCGATAATAAATTATTAATTGAAGAAAGAGACAAAAAGACAAAAGAAGTTTTTTTCAGCTGCATCGATATCCCTTCGGGTAAGAAGTTCTTAAAAAGTTTCCAACTAAATGACAAATATTGGGTAGGTGTTGAAACTGTCCGGAATGACGTTATTTATTTTCACAGATATATAAAACCCGATCTGCCGACTCACAAAGATATCATCGCTTACGATATGAATAAAAAAGAGATTTTGTGGACGAAAAACAACCTTATTTTTCTCACGTTCTCTAACGATAATTTGATTGCTTATAAACCTGTTTTTGAAGGCAGGGAATATTTCAAGCTGGATGTTGCTACCGGAAAAGTAATAAATAAACTTGAACAACCGCCGGATGAAGAAACAACCGAAGAAATTCAGAATTCGGTTTTGAAAGATTTCCGTTTTTCAAATATATTCGGCAGCAGTTTGGAATTGGACGATAATATTCGGAATATTATTGGAAAAACAAAAGAGGAAAATGTTATTATGGGCAGAATAGAATTTATTGCCCATAACTCCCTTCTTTTAATGAGTTTTCACACACCGGCAAAAAAAGGGAAATTAAATAAATTGTTGATTGCTGTTGATATTGTCACAGGAAAGATTATATTAAAAAAAATAATTAATTCTAACATAGAGGTTTTTATACCCGATTCGTTTTTTTTAATTAAAAATCATTTATTTGTATTGGTTGAGACTAAAAAACTTTTCTGTTATATTCTTGAGCCGGATCTAAAAAGGTAAATTATAGAAAATTAAGATACTATTTCGTACTGTATTCAATTGATGTTATTATTGAATAAAACTTTTTAGAGCAGGTTCATTCTTAATTAATATTTGTGTCGAATGAAATAATATTCATTAATGAACAAACATAAGAGGAAAGAATGAACATAACGAAGGAAGAACAGGGGTTGATTCTGCTTATAGCAAGAGAAACTCTCAGCTCTCTTTTTGAGGAAGATGCTCATTTTACGGAGATAGATTATAAAATTTATCCTCTGCTAACAAGAAGAAATGCCGGAGCTTTTGTTACATTAAAAGAAAACGGTAATTTACGAGGCTGCATCGGTTATTTAAGCTCTCCCGAAATGCTTGTTGATACTATAAGAGAAGCAACCAAACAAGCCGCGACAAGCGACCCGAGATTTAATCCCGTAACCGAAGACGAATTATCAAAAATAAATATCGAGGTTTCGGTTTTATCGCCTGCTATGCCCTTAAATAATTACGCGGATATTAAAATTGGCGAACACGGTTTGATATTGGATGATCCGTTTAACAGAGCGGTTTTACTTCCCCAGGTGGCAACGGAAAACAACTTTTCGGTTCCGCAGTTTTTAACGGCATTATGCGAAAAAGCAGGAATTAATCCTTATGCTTGGGAACAAGAACCGTTAAAGTTAAAAGTATTTACGGCAGTTGTAATATCAGAAGTAGGAAAAAGAAAGAAAACTTATGACTCAGCTTAGAAAGCCTGCAGTAGCAGGACTTTTTTATCCGTCAAATCCGCTAAAGTTAAAAAACGAAGTCCTCCGGCTTCTTAACACTTCCGTTTCATCTTCCATTCCGTCAAATGTATTCGGACTCGTATCACCGCACGCAGGTTATGTTTATTCCGGTTCAACGGCGGCTTATGGTTTCAATACATTAAAAGATAAAAAAATAGATACCGTAGTTATCATTTCACCGAGTCACAGAGAATATTTTCCGGGTGTTTCCATCTATAACGGTGACGGTTATGAAACACCTTTGGGCGCAATTCCCGTTAATCAGGAAATGGCAGATAAATTGGTAAATGGAAGAGAAAATATTTTCAGAGCTGTTGAAGGACACAGGGACGAGCACGCAGTGGAAGTTCAGCTTCCTTTTTTACAATGTGTCTTGGATGATTTTTCCATAGTGCCTGTCGTAATGGGTGACCAGGGACAAATTTTTGTTGATGCTCTTGCAAATAAACTAAACGAAGTTATAAACGAAAACACGGTTCTACTGGCAAGTTCGGACCTTTCACACTACTATTCTTCAACCGAAGCCGATCAAAAAGATTCGGTTATTGAAAAGAATATAAATGATTTTAATATTGAACAGCTTTCTATTGATTTGGAAAACAGAAAATGCGAAGCTTGCGGAGCAGGTCCGATCCTTACGGTTATGAAAGCAGCGGAGATTAACAAAAAAAACAAATCGATGGTTCTTAACAGAACTCATTCCGGCAATGTGAGCGGTGATTTTGAGCAGGTTGTTGGTTATCTTTCCGCTGTATTTTACGGAGAATAATTGTATAAGAATAAACCCAACATTGTAATTATAGGAGCCGGAAGAATAGCGTTTTCTTTTCTAAACGGATTGATAAAAGCACGGTTCAACGTACAATCAATTTTCAGCAAAAATATAAATTCCGCGAAACAGCTTGCCGGAAAATTCGGCATAAGTCATTATTCAAATGATATTTCGCAAGTTAAAAAAGATGCCGACTTGTTTTTATTAACCGTTCCCGATAATCAAATTTTAGAAATCGTAAATGAAATTGAAAAACTTAACATCAATTTTTCGGATTCTTTATTCGTACATTTTTCAGGTGCTTTAAGTTCTTCCGTTTTGGATACCTTGAAAAACAAGAAAGCCGATACGGCGTCGTTTCATATTATGCAGTCTTTTCCGACGAAAGATTTTATTCCGTTAGAAAATTTAACAGCCGCAATTGAAACCGATTCAAAAGAAGCGGAAATATTTTTATTTTCCTTAGCCGAAAAATTGAAAATGAATCCATTTAAACTTTTTAAGGAAGACAAGGTTAATTATCATTTGGCAGGCGTTTATTCCTCGAATTTTTTTGTCGGTAATCTTTTGGGTGCCGAAAATATACTTGAGGATAATAAAACCGAATACCCGGATTTCCGGAAATTGATTCTTCCGATAGTATCGACGACGTTAAATAATATAAAATCAAAAGGGCCGGGTAATTCTCTTTCCGGCCCTATTCAAAGAGGCGAATTGGAAGTTATAAAAAAACATATCGAAAAATTAAAAAATACGGGAAAAGAAAAATTTAACGTGGACGGCAAAAACATATTTTTGCTTAATTATATTTGTCAATCTATAACGATTTTGATGATGCTTGAAAACAGCGGGACCGCGTTGAATGAAAATCAAAGAAAAGTTTATTCGTTTTTAACGGACGAATTTAAAACATTAACTAATAATTAACCGTTAAACGGAATTAACCAACCTTTAGTTGCACTTTTTTTATATTTAATCTTTAAATAAAATAATCTTATAATTGAGGAAAAAAATACGGAATGAAAAGCAACGGTAATGTTATGGAAAAAATAGTTTCTCTTTCAAAAAGAAGAGGTTATATCTTCCAATCGAGTGAAATTTACGGGGGACTTAACGGGTGCTGGGACTATGGTCCGCTGGGTGTAGAATTACTGAACAATATTAAAAAAGAGTGGTGGAACTCGATGACGTTGCGTAACGACATTGAAGGATTGGACTCATCCATTCTAATGCACCCCAAGGTATGGGAGGCTTCCGGTCACGTTGAAAATTTTACTGACCCGATGATTGACTGCAAACAGTGTAAAGCAAGGTTCAGAGTCGATTTGCTGGGCGGATTGCTGAATGAAAAAAGGAAGAAGAAATCCGTTAGGGCATTAAATGAAAATTGCAGCGATGACGAAGCCAAAAAGAAAATAGAAAAAATACTTTCCGAGAACAGTGAAGCGGAAGCCTTTGATATAATTATTGAAGACGAACAGTTGAACGATTTATTGCTTCATCAATTAAACTGTCCGCAATGCGGTACAAAAGATTCTTTCACTTCGGCAAGACAATTCAATTTAATGTTCAAAACATTTATCGGCCCGGTTGAAGATTCCGGCTCGGCAATATTTTTACGTCCCGAAACCGCACAGGGCATATTCGTAAATTTTCTGAATGTTCAAAATTCAACCAGACAAAAATTACCCTTCGGGATCGCACAGATAGGCAAAGCTTTCAGGAATGAAATAAACACAAAAAACTTTCTTTTTAGAACAAGAGAATTTGAGCAGATGGAAATGCAGTTTTTTGTAAAACCTTCCGATGATAAAAAATGGTACGACGATTGGAAGGAACAACGAATGAATTGGTATAAAAATCTCGGTATAAATTCCGACAACCTTAAATTTCACGATCACCCCGAAACAAAACTTGCACACTACGCAAAACAAGCAACCGATATTGAATATAATTTCCCGTTCGGCTGGGGAGAAATTGAAGGCATACACAACAGAACGGACTTTGATTTGAAAAGGCACGAAGAGTTCTCGGGTAAATCATTAAAATATTATGACGAAGAAACAAAAGATAAAATACTTCCGTATATAATTGAAACTTCAGCCGGCGCAAGCCGTTCTTTTATGGCTTTTTTAACCGAAGCTTATGCGGAGGAAGAAGTTAAAGGAGAAAAGAGGGTTGTTTTAAGACTTAACAAAAAACTGGCTCCTATTAAAGCATCCGTTTTACCTTTGGTAAACAAAGACGGTATGCCGGAAATTGCCAAAAAGATAGAAGAAGACCTTCGTTTTAAGTTTAAAATATTTTACGATGATAAAGGCGCTGTCGGAAGAAGGTACAGAAGACAGGATGAAATCGGTACTCCTTATGCCATTACGGTGGATACTCAAACGTTGGAGGACCATACCGTTACTGTTAGGGAAAGAGATTCCATGGAACAAGTAAGAATATCGAGCGGCAGCCTTTCTGCCTTTTTGTTCGATAAATTATCGGCATAATTTTTTAACAACATAAAGTTACTTTTAATGCGTAAAAGTTTAATTACATCGTGCCTGCTTACCCTGCTTTTTACGGCAAATATTTTTGCCCAAAACGATGTAAGAGATTCTTTAATTACGGTAGGCATAAATCAAATTTACAGCGTTAAGTTCGATAAAGCGGATTCAACTTTCAGAACTTTAAAGGATAAATTCCCTGATGATCCGGCGGGCGTTTTTTTCTTGGCAATGATTGATTGGTGGAGAATTCTGCTGAATACAACCGTTGAAAAATATGACGACGGATTTTTGGAAAAGATAGATGTAATTATCGACAAGTGCGATTCCATTTTAGAAAAAGAACCGGACAACGTTAATGCATTATTTTTTAAGGCGGCAGCTATCGGATTTAGGGGAAGACTCAGAGCGCTCAGATTTAGCTGGCTTAAAGCTGCTGATGACGGAAGAAAGGCATTGCCTTTAGTAAAAAAAGTTACGGCATTGGAACCGAATAATAACGATGCAATATTCGGGCTGGGACTTTATAACTATTACGCATCAATTCTTCCCGAAAAATATCCCATATTAAAACCGATAATGATATTTATGCCTTCCACGGATAAAGATGAAGGTATACGCCAGGTAAAAAGAACCGCCGAGAAAGGAAAATACGCAAAATATGAAGCTGTATATTTTTTAATGTTGATATATTTCTCGGATGAGAACAAACCGTTTTTATCTTATAATTATGCAAAAATACTTACAAAGAATTTCCCGGATAATCCCTTGTTCGAAAAATGGGAAGGAAGAATCGCCGCTAAAATCGGGAACAGTTTGAAAGCGTCTGAAATATTTAAAGATGTTTTGTTAAAAGGCGAAAAAAAGATGACGGGTTATGACGACGATATAACAAAAAGGGAAGCGGTATATTATATAGCCGACCAATACTGGAAAGAAAATAAAATTGATTCTTCAAAAATGTTTTTTGAACAGTGCGTAGAATATTCAAAAGTAATTGATAAAGAAAAAGAATCGGGCTTTTATATAAACGCTCTTATTTATCTGGGAATGATTAATGACGTTCAAGGAAATAGAAAAGCAGCTGTAAGTTATTATAAAAAAGTTTTGGATTTGGATGAATATAAACAGTCACACAAATTAGCGGAAAAATATTTGGAAAAACCTTATAAGAAATAAAATAATATTTATGAAAGAATTCTATAATATCCAATCACCAACCGATGTTTTATTTGACAAAAATGTGGAGTTATTACCTTCCGTTAGCGAGTTATTTGAATATGAATTAGCTTATCTTGAATATAAATTATTACCTGAAGATGAATATTTAGAAAGGACAGCTTACGCAAAAAGTTTCAAAGGGAAAGATAGTTTTCATTTTTTAAGATATTCAAAAATACCACAAGCTGTTACACAAAGTCGTTCCTCAATGACAAACTCATATTTTAAAAATGGTTTGTTTTCTACCGGTTACGCTACCCATAGTCTTTTTCCTTACCGTGGTAAATTTCACCCACAATTAATAAAGGGACTAATAAATATTCTCGGAATAAAAAAAGATGAGACAATTATTGACCCAATGACAGGAAGCGGGACAACAAATATTGAGGCATCTTTAATGGGTATTAACTCTTACGCAATTGATGTTAGTCCGTTTTGTCAACTAATGACAATGACTAAATATGAAGCATTGAAAATTGATTTGGAACTACTTGAAGATACTAAATTCAAAGTTTCCGAACTATTTTCTTTTTTTAATAAAGAGGATGTATTTAATAGGATAAATGATGCGAATTCTGAAAAACGAAAAATTTATCATCTCGCCTTATTAGCCTTTTTAGATGCATTAGGTTATTCAAAAAGAGTAAAACGTTCAACACACGAACAATTATTTGAAAAAGTATTAATTCGTTATTTTGAAACAGTTAAAAATGTTTTGAAAAATCCATATTTTGATAGTACTAAGATTGGAGATGTTAAAATTCTAAAAAAATCAGATGCACTTAATATTGAGTTACAAAACAATTCTATAGATGCAATAATAACTTCTCCTCCATATTCATTTGCTATAAATTATGTTGAAAATGATAGAGCACAGTTAGAATATTTAGGATACGATACGAAATTGTTGGAAAATAAACTTATTGGATTAAAAGGAAAAACAAAAAAAGATAAGTTGGAAAATTATTTTAATGACATGGATAATTTTTGTAAAGAAGCATCGAGGATTTTGAAGTCTAAAAAATATCTTGTTATTATTATTGGTTCCAATACAAATCAAACCGGTGGAATTCGTTTAGAACAAACTATTATTGATTCAGCTAAAAAGCATGGTTTGTCTTTAGTTAAAAGTATATTAAAAAAAATTAAAGGTATGAGAAATACCATGAAAGAAGAATATATTTTAATATTTGAAAAGGAATGAAATGGTTGAAACAAATGAAAATAAATTTCAAACCGTAATTCAAAAAAACACGTTTTATTTTTTTAATTCGAAATTTGAAGAAGATTATGAAGGCTATGTTAATTCATTAAAAGAAATATTATTGAATGTTAAAAATCGTATTGAGACGGAAGGATTAAGAAAAGAAATATTTGAGGAATTAATATCAGAGAAAGAAAACGGACTAAGGGCATTATTGGCATTAACGGGTTTTTCAAACGAATATTTAAAAAGATTAACTACGATTATTAGGATAGTTGATCATCCTGAATTAAATAAACTTGTGTATAAAGAAAAATGGTATAATGAAGATAACGCAGAAAATATAAGTGAATGGTCCGATAACACAATACTAAAGTTGATAAAAAATAATGAATATTTTAAGAAAGGATTGGTAAACATTTTCTTTGAAGGAGCCTCTATTCCATTTCTTGCCGAGACTATCCCACTGTTTGAATTAAAGAAACTAAGTATATCGAAATTAAAATTTGATATTCCTGAAATGATAGATACTTTAATTCGCTACAAGGAAAAAGGTAGTTATTCAGGTAAGAAAATGAATAACCCGGAAACTGTCATCGAAGAAATTTTAAACAGCTTAAAAATTACATTTGAAACAGGCGATTTGAAAGAATTAATTAAGAATGCACCCGATAATAAAAGAACTATGGATTTTATTATTCCTAACAAGAAAGATCCCAAAATTATTATTGAGTGTTCTTTTTTAGCTACAACTTCTTCAGGGCAAGGAGACAAATCTAAGACTGAAATTTCTATTGACAGTTTAATAAAAGAACATTATCCTAAAGCTAAATTTATAGGTTTTATTGATGGAATTGGATGGTATGTTAGGAAAGGTGATTTAAAAAGAATGGTAACAGCTTATGAAGACGTATTTACTTTTCATAAAGACGAATTAAAACGATTTGAAGAATTATTAAAAGAGAAGTTTGATAATGGTAGATGATTACTTAAATAAGATTATCAATGGTGACTGTTTGGATTTATTTAAAAATATTCCCAATAACTCCATAGACATGACATTTGCCGATCCCCCGTTTAATTTGAAAAAAAATTATAATAACTATAAAGATAGTTTAGAATTTCAAGAGTATTTAAATTGGTGCGAGCGATGGATTGCGGAAATGGTTAGAGTTACAAAACCCACCGGTTCAATCTTTTTACATAATATACCTAAATGGTTAACTTACTACGCCTCTTTTCTAAATAACTTAGCCTATTTTAAACATTGGATTGCCTGGGATGCATCAACTTCGCCAATGGGAAAATCTTTGCAACCGGCGCATTATGGTATCCTTTTTTACGGTAAAGAACAAAAAGGAACTAAAATAAATGAGCTTCGTTGTCAGCACAAAAGAGATAGGAAACAAGGATATTTAATAAAGGATTACGGCGGAAAAAAAGACAAGTTACATCCATTTGGCCCACTTATTTCAGATGTTTGGACGGATATTCATCGAATAAAGCATAATAAAAACAGAGATGCACATCCTTGTCAACTACCCATTCATCTACTGGATCGGCTTATTCTTCTTTCCACAGATGAAAATGATATTGTTTTAGATCCTTTTATAGGAACGGGAACAACAGCTATTTCAGCAAAAAGATTGGGACGAAATTATATTGGTTTCGAATTAGACCCATTTTATGTTAACATTGCAAAAAAGAAATTACTTAAAACAGAATCTAATTTTAAACTTGGAAAAAGTTGGGTGAGTTTTTACTTGAATGAAGTTATTACTTTACGTAATAAGGATTGGAGTTCCTTGGAGAAGTATTTTATAATTCCAAAACCAATAAGGTCCATTGACTACTGTAAAACTATGTTAATCGATAAAAAATTAATTCCAATAAATGGTAATGGAAAATATATTGAAAAGGACGATAATAAAAATGAGGAACTAAATTTCAATGTTGAAAATATAAAAAGAAAAAAAATTCAAATTAAAATTTAGAAGAATACAACAAAGAATTAGTTTAATTCATTTTATAACGAAGTAGAAATACCAATTCTGTGCAGAGAGCCTATATCACCCATTGAGGAGTAGCTGTAGTCAAAACGGTATTTTGAAATCAACACACCGACACCCAGATTAAAGCCTGCCAATCCGCCGAAGTCACCGATTTTCAGTTCCTTTCTCTTTTGGTTATTGTAACCGAATCTGAGGGATAATGCTTTGCTAAACTCAAACTCGGCGCCTACGCTAAAGGCTTCGAATCTACCCGTGTACGGATCATTGCCTTCGTTGAGCTTGTGAAAATCAAGCGATAAAGTTAAAGGCAGATGCGCTAATTTTTTCGATACGCCTATAACAAGATCAAGCGGCAGGTCTTCTTTTGTGTTGAAGTATTTTGAAATTTGAAAACCCGAATTTAAAAGAGCAATCCCGAAATCCAATCCTTGCGAAGGTATGGTGTAATGAAGTCCCAAATCTAATGCTAAAGCGGAAGATGACTTGTTTGCAATTGAAGAATTTATGAATTTTATATTAACGCCGTAGTATAAATTATCGTCTAAAGTATTAGCATAACCCACTAAAAAAGCCAGTTCACCGGCATTAAACTCTCCCGTTTTATTACCGAACTTATCCGCTTTTGTAAAATTACCGTAACTTATGTATTCAACGGCGGCACCGAACCTTCCGAGAGTTCCTACATCCTGTGTGTAAGAAACACTTGCAAGATTTATGTCCAATAAATGATTTACGTAGGAAAAAGATATTTTCTTGTCCTTGATGAGTTTGAGTCCGGAAGGATTATAAAAGATAACATTTGGATCATCGTTATTAGAGACAAAACTTCCGCCTAAAGCTCCGGCTCTCGGACTTAAATCCAGACGAAGAAAATCATAAGTTTTTTGTCCGAAAATGACTGTTGAAACTAAAAAAATAATTACGGTTGTAAAAAATGTTTTTGCTCTCATAAAAAATCCAAAATATTAATTTCTTATTTAACTATATTATAAAATAAAGGCAAGTTAATTTAACAAAGCCGCCTTAACAGAAAAATATTTTATAATAAACACAATGTTAAATATATGAAATTTATAATTTACGGTTCTACCGGATATACGGGCAGGTTAATGTCTGAAAAAGCAAAGGAACTCGGCTTGTCTCCGCTGCTTTCAGGACGAAATCCGGAAAAATTAAAACGGACGGCCGAACCGCTCGGCTTTGAATACCTGCCGGTTTCATTGGACGATAAACAGGGGCTATTAAACTTATTTAATAAAGTCGATTTGGTCATTCACTGTGCCGGACCCTTTTCCGCCACGGCCGAGCCTGTAGTAGAAGCCTGTTTGCAAACGGGAACGCATTACTTGGATATTACAGGGGAAATAAACGTTTTTGAAAGACACAAAAGTTTGGATAAAGCCGCGAAAGATGCAGACATTTTAATTATGTCGGGCGTGGGATTTGATGTGGTGCCGACCGATTGCTTGGCTGCTCACTTAAAAAACAGAATGCCTGACGCCGAATATCTGAATTTAAGCGTAGGCGGTTTGAGTAAAATATCAGCCGGAACCGCCAAAACCGCACTTGAAAATATTTCCGAAAGTTTTTCCGTTAGAAGAAACGGTAAAATCATACAATTAAAAAAACCTTTATACGGCAAAGCTGATTTCGGTAAAGGCGAAGTGGAGACGGTTTCCGTGAGCTGGGGAGATGTAGCTACCGCCTATTACACAACGGGAATACCGAACATTTCCGTGTTTTTTCAATTGACCTCGTCAACAAAAAAAATTATTAAGATGAACAAAGCAATGAAATGGTTTTTATCGCTGCCGTCGATTCAAAAAAAATTGAAATCTAAAATTGAAAAAAAAGTTAAAGGACCTGATAAAGAAGAAAGAGAAAATGCAAAAGGAATTATCTTCGGAGAGGCAATTAATTCAAAAGGGGAAAAGGTCGTTTCAAAACTCATTACTCCGGAGGGATATAAATTAACTTGTATTACGGCTTTAGAGATTGCACAAAGAGTGCTGAACGGAAATGTAAAACCGGGATATTATACACCTGCCCTGCTGTTCGGTGAAAAACTGATTACGGATATCGACGGAGTGGAGCTTACGGATATAATTCGATAAATAAAGTTTTTTTTAATTGAAACAAGTTCAAGTTATAAATGGTGAAAAAAGAGTATTTTCTTTTTTATTGATATGCAAACAAGCTTTCTTTATTTTTTAATTTAATAATCGGAGATAAAAGTTGAACGCGCTGAAAACCACATTTTTAATGACAATGATGATTGTTCTGTTCCTTTTTGTCGGTAATCTGCTGGGCGGCTCTTCGGGAATGGCGATTGCATTTGTTTTTGCATTAGTTATAAATTTCGGTTCTTATTGGTATTCCGATAAAATAGTACTGAAACTGTACAGGGCAAAAGAAGTTACAAGAGAAAACAGTCCGAAGTTTTTTGCACTTGTCGAACAACTTTCAAAAAATGCCGAATTACCAATGCCCAAACTTTATATAATAAACGATCCGACGCCAAATGCTTTTGCAACCGGCAGAAATCCCCAACACGCTGCCGTTGCCGCAACAACGGGAATTTTAAACGGACTGGACAACGATGAATTGAGCGGAGTTATTGCTCACGAATTGGCTCACATTAAACACAGGGACATTTTAATCGGTACGATTGCGGCTACCGTAGTGGGCACAATTACATTTATCGCGCAAATAGCAGGCTGGGCGATGATTTTCGGCGGAAGAGGCGGCGGCAGAGACGACAGAGACGGTATTTCATCTTTATTCCTAATTATCCTTGCACCTATTGCGGCTACTTTACTTCAATTGGCGATTTCACGCTCAAGAGAATTTGCCGCCGATGAAGGAAGTGCAAAAATATCCGGCAAACCGTTGGCATTGGCTTCCGCTTTGGAAAAAATTTCTCAAGTAAACCGGATAAAACCGGTTTCGCGTTCCGGACCGGCTACCGCTCACATGTTTATAGTAAATCCTTTAAGAGGCGGAGGTTTCAGAAAATTATTTTCTACTCATCCGTCAATTGAAGAAAGGGTGAAAAGATTAAGAGAAATATCAATCGATCAAATATGATTATCTGAAAAATTCAACAAAAATGAAAAATAACAAACGAATATTTATACTGATATTTCTCCTACTACCGCCTTTTGTTTTCGGACAAAATAAAAACAACTTAAATATATTTAAAGAATTGGTGGATTCCTCCGTAACATCCTTTGTCGGTTATTTGCCGAGCGGCGAAAAGCAGATAAATTTAAAATTGGAATTGGGTTCTTCATATTCTTTTTTCCGAAACAGAATATTAAGTGATCTTACGGAAAAGGGATTCAAAATAAATGTTTACCCTTCGATAAAAGAAAACGCGGCGAAAGTTAATTACGTAATAGAGGAAATGAATGTTTCTTATTCGGATATTGATAGAGACGGATTATTCGGCGAATTTTTAATGCCCCGCAAATTATCATTAAGGGGGAATTTCAGCATAGATAAAGAAAATATATTTACAAAGAATTTCAATTATACATTTCTTGATACGGTAAACGTAAAAGCCGTAAATGAATTGGAAAATGAATCCTATCCTTTTACAAAAGGCGAAGTACCGACCGAACCGTTTTTTTCAAGCATAACCGAACCGGTGATTGCAATAAGCAGCGCGGCGGTGGCTATTATTTTATTCTTTACCATTCGGAGTAAATAGTTATATTTAACTTTTAAGCTTTCAACTTTTTGATTATAATTGTAGTTCTAAATTTACAGAATAGGTTATGAAAAATTTTACTAAAATTACTTTACTTTTGTTTTTAACAATAATTGCCGCAGGTTGTTCTTCTTCTATAGATACAAGCAGCTTTACAGCCCAGCAAAAATTAGATTACGCAAAAAAATTATATAATGAAGAAGAATATTTCGATGCTCTTCAAGAATTTAATGCAATAGTTCTGGAATATCCCGGAAGCGCAATTGTTGACGATGCATCATACTATTTGGCAATGACAAGATTTAAAAGAGGGGAATATATTTTAGCTGCTTTTGAGTTTAGTAAATTAATTAAAAATATGCCTGCAAGCGAGTATGTACCTATCTCTCAATTCATGCTTGCCGAGTGCTATTACCAGCTTTCTCCCGACTATACTTTAGAGCAAAAATACACAAAAAAAGCAATTGAAGAGTTTCAGGCTTTTATTGATTTCTTTCCGTCAAACCCCAAAGTAAAAGAAGCGGAAGAAAAAATTGTAGAGCTTAATAATAAATTGGCAAAAAAAGAGCTTCACAGCGCAAATATTTATGAGAATTTAGGCTACTACGATGCCGCGTTGTTTTACTACTCAAATCTGATTGAAGTTTATCACGAGACGGTTTATGCGCCGGAAGCAATGTACAGTAAAATATCTTTACTGGCAGACTTAGACAGAAACAAAGAAGCACTGGAAGAAGCCGATAAATTTATTAACCGTTATCCTCAAAGCCCGTTATTGGAGAAAGTAAAAAACATTAAAACATCGCTGGAAGACAAATTTTCAAACGTAGATAAATGATAAAACCTAAAGCTGTAAAAGAATCTGTAATTACAATGACCGAATTGGTGCTTCCGCACCATACTAATCAATTGGGAAAATTGCTGGGCGGTCAATTGATGCATTGGATAGATATCTGTGCCGCGCTGGCTGCTGCCAAACATACTCAGCATGTTTGCGTTACGGCTTCCGTAGATAAAATTGATTTTATTCATTCAATAAATTTAGGTGATGCAGTTACTTTAACGGCTACTGTAAACAGGGTCTTCAATACTTCGATGGACGTTGGGGTTAAAGTATTTGCGGAATCTTTCAGACTCGGACAAAGGATTCACGCAAATACTGCATTCCTTACATTTGTAAGTGTAAATAACAAGGGAATACCGGTAAAAGCCGTTGAAGTAATTCCCGAAACAGACGAAGAGAAAAGACGGTATGAGGAAGCATTGCAAAGGAGAGAAAATAGGCTCAAAAACAGAACCAAAACTTAGAATAATTTTTATACTTATTGTTATTTTTTCTTTAAAAGGTTTTGCTCAAATTCCTATTAATGGCTTCGGTAAATATCTTAAATTTAAAATCCCGCCGGAATACACTTCCGTGCAATCCGTCAATTTTAATAAAGATCAATTCAACGACCTTATAATATTTAATAATTCTACAAATAAATACTTGAGTGTATTAGGGTCTGAAGACGGTTTTTCCAATATAAAATACCACAGAATACCTTTCGAATTTTCAAAATTTAAAAAAATAAAAACAGATGGTTCGCAAAATAAATATTTTGCTTATGTTTCAAGAAAAAACAGATCCGTTGGAATTATTAGTTTTAACAAATACGGCAGAATTAAAATTGATAAATTTCTGAAATTTAACTCTTATCCCGAAAACTTGAATGTTGCCGATATAAATAACGACGGGAAATCCGAATTACTGGTATCCGGCAGTGCTTTTGACGGACTGTCAATTATATCGGAAAACTGGCATGGTTTGGATGAGAAAAAAATCTTAAATAATAACAGTTTCACAAAATCAATTTTTACGGATCTCGATAATGACGGAAACCCCGATATTGTCGCCGTCAGTTCGGTTGCAAATTCTATTTATTTCTTTTTTAACGACGGCAACGGAAGATTAAATTTAGTAAGAACAATTCCATTTACCGAAAATATATTTTCATTAAAAAGCACCGATTTAGATTCCGACGGTTTTGATGATATTATTTTCTCTAAAACTCATTCCTTCAAAGTAATGTGGGGCGACTCGGTTTCTTCTTTTGATTCAACATCCGAATTTCAAACTTCATACAATCCGGATAAAATAATTTTAGGCGATTATAATTTAGACGGTAAAATAGATGTTGCCTATATGAACTCCGAAAGTTCGACAATTTCGGTTTTATTTTCAAAAGGGGAAAGAAAATTCTATCCGGAAATTCTTTATCTGAAAAGGAAAAACATAACCGATCTTATAAATTTCAACAGAAACATTAATAATGGGATGATTGCCGTAAGCAAAAAAGGTTATCTTTTTTATCTGTCTGCAATTGATTTTCCTGACGATGAAACCGAGATTCTTGTAGGCGGCAATCCGGTTACTCTTTCTTATTTTGATTACATGAAAGACGGAATTTCGGATATTGTATTTATCGACAGCACTAATAATAATCTCAATTTTTTAATAAGAGGAAATTCTAAAACACCGATTTCATTTTATTCGTATCCGTTATTTGATAAACACAATAAAATATTGGTCGATGACACTGAACCGTACGTTAAAACTTTTTATTTATTTGCGTATGAAAAGAAAGTAGTTGAAATACTGAAAATCAATTTTAAAGAATATGGAATTACACGAAATTCATTATACTCCCCGGGTAAAATTATATCACTGAAACTTTATAAAGATAACTTTGGAAACAAGAAAGTTTATATAGCATATATTAAGGATGGGGCTTTGGGGTTGAACATTAACTTTATACAGGAAATCAGAGTTTTAAGCTCCGATTATCAAAATTTAGCTGACAGTATAATCGGTGCGCAAATTACTTTAACGGATAATTTGGGTGTTTACTTCTGGCAGCTTGAAAACGATCACCTCTATTTGAAAGAAATTTCTATGAAGAATAATTCACCCGTCCCGGTTATAAGATATCACTCACCCGTAAACACTGCGGTTTTAACTCTGAATACCGATGACAAGTTAGTTGGTAATGGTGAGATCGAATATATTGGAATAATTAAAAATGATGATAATTTTAAATTACTTTTAGCTTCCGAAGACTCGATAATTGTTTATAAAAATGATTCTAAAAAAATAAACTTAACAAAAAACGATACTTTTTTCTTAGGACAATGGCAGACTGAAAAAAGAGATAATATTTATGTGTACTCAGATAAAAGACATGAACTATTTAAAATAGATATTGACAAAACGAATCAAACGTTTGAATTTAAATCGGTTTTAAAAAATATATACGGAGATAATTTTTTTACCGATTATTCTGCATCATTTTATGTTAACCTTTTTTATATTGATAAAAAAAATAAAACAATTTCCATTAAACATATAAGCTCAAATGAAAATCATTAAAAAAACTCTTCTTTTGTTTTTGTTGCTTCCGATACTTGCTTTTTCTCAAATAACCGAAAAAAACCAACTTGATTCATTGTACAATTTGTATATGGGGCTTAGAGCAGGTACTCGTTTTATACAAAATCAAACTGCCGACGCAGAAACAATTAAACAAGGCGGACATATTAAATGCGGGCTTGGAATTTCAAACCGGTTAAGGTTAAACATAAAATCCTTTTCCCCTGCTCAACAAGAAGAGTTAAAAAAAATATTGGCAAGACCGGTATTAGATACAAGCATTGTGTCCCCATCGGGTAAATTCAGAATTCATTACGATACTTCGGGCACCAATAAACCGGGTTACAGCATTAACGATTTAGCAGCTGCATTTGACTCATCCTATAATTTTGAAGTAACAACTCTCGGCTACCCCGAACCGCCGGTTGACAATAACGAAGGCGGAGACAATTTGTACGATGTATATGTATTAAATTTAGGGCTCCTTTACGGTGAGACGGATTTTGAAAATGAGATAACCCCGGGAAGCAACAAATACATTACATATATTCAAATGGATAACGATTTTACGGGATATTTTACAGAAGGCATTAATGCCGCAAGGGTAACTGCCGCACACGAATTTCATCACGCCATACAAGTCGGCAATTATATATGGCGTGTAGATGATCTTTTCTTTTATGAACTGACTTCAACAGCATTTGAAGATATAGTTTATCCGTCAGTTAATGATTATTTACAGTATTTACCTTCTTATTTTAATAACACACAAGTAAGCTTTGCGGCAACTCAAGGATATAATTTTGCAATTTGGAATTTATATTTGAATGCTGTTTTTGGTCCCGGAATTATTAAAAGACAATGGGAGTTAATGCCTGACAATAAAGCAATTAACGCTATAAATACCAGTTTAATAGAAAATAATTCCACTTTCGGCAGCGCATTAAAGGAATTTAGTATATGGGCATATTATACAAATTACAGAAGTGTTCCGGGAAAATACTTTATTGATGCCGATAAATTTCCTACTGCAAGACCTGTTTCCACTTTATCGATCGGTTCGGCACCTGATACCGTAAATTTAATTTCCAAAGCACTAACAATCAATTTTTTAAAATTTGTCAACAGTTCCGCTTCCGATACAATTGATGTTATACTTAGCAATACGGATGTTCAATCCGGTGCAGATAGTTTGAACAAAGATTTTAATGCTCAATATGTTCTTTTCCCTTCCTTTCAATCGGGTGCTAATAAATTAAGTGATGTCTACTATTCCAAATTAATTGTAAATAATCCGGGTTTTTGGAAGTTAAATGAATTTATCAACGGACAAATCGTTATTCCTTCAATACCTTCGGATCCCGGTTCGGAAGAATTTGCTTATCCAAATCCTTTTACTTATAAGAACGGAACAACTATTTATATACCGACTTTCGGAGGAAATCAGGCGCCTACAACACTAAATATTTATTCAGCCAGTTTAAAATTGGTATTTTCAAAATTTGAAAGTGCCATAAATATTAATGGCAAGAATTTTGTTAGGTGGAATGGGAGACTACGGAATAATGATAAACTTCCCTCAGGCGTTTACATTTATGTTACTGTAGTTAAAGATAATATTTTAAAAGGAAAGCTGGTTATTTTGAATGAATAAATATTACCTTGGCGGCGAGCAAATAACAAAGAAGTTTGGAAGACGTTTAATATTTAAAGATCTGAATTTTGAGTTCTTGGAAAACGGCATATACGGAATCACCGGTATAAACGGGTCCGGAAAATCCACTCTTATAAAAATTATTGCGGGAATCATTTCACCTTCATCGGGCAAAATTATTCACAAAATTAATAATAAAGTAATCGAAGATGAAAAACTGCATAATTATTTGGGGTTTGTGGCACCGTATCTTATTTTGTACGAAGAGTTTTCGGCTTGGGAAAATCTCACCCATATTTCAAAAATTAGAGGAGTTGAATTTAATAAGGAATTGTTCAATTCATTGCTCAATGATTTTCTTCTTATAAACAGAAAAAACGATTTAGTGAAAACTTATTCATCCGGTATGAAACAAAGGCTTAAATTTATTTTTGCCTTAATGCATTCGCCGAAAATATTACTTTTGGACGAACCGACTTCGAACCTTGATGAAGCCGGTAAGGAAGTTGTTTATAAAATTATAAGAAGGGAAGGGCTGAATAAAATAGTTATTATTGCTTCAAATGAGAAATCCGATTTAGCTCCCTGCACCACTAAAATAAAATTAGAGGATTATAAATTATAATTGAAGAGTAAATATTGAAACCATACGCACTTTTTAAGAAAGATTATCATTCGGAATTACGAACACGTTACGCCGTAAATTCACTTGCAATGTTTATTATAGTTGCATTAAGTGTTATTTTATTCTCTATCGGAAATGAAAAAGTTCCCCAAAATTTAACCGGCGGACTTCTTTGGGTTGTAATATTTTTTTCCGCAATGTCGGGTTTATCACGCGCTTTCGTTTCCGAAGAAGAGAGAGGTACTTCTTTAATCCTTCATTTAATCGCAGCTCCTACAACAATATTTAACGGTAAGCTTCTTTTTAATTTAATTTTAGTTTTTCTTATGAACGTTGTAATTACAATACTTTATTCGGCATTATTCGAAGAGTTTGTAATTAGAAATACTTTACTTTTTATAGCTACGTTTTTTCTTTCAAACATCGGACTGGCAATAGCTTCAACCATCATTGCTGCAATAATTTCAAAAGCAGGAGGTAAGGGAACATTATACCCTGTTCTTTCGTTTCCAATACTGCTGCCGTTGATATTAATTTCAGTTATGCTGACTTCATATTCTATGATTGGCACATCATTTGACAATGCCAAAGTAGAATTAGCTGTTCTTGTTAGTTATGATGTGATTATGCTTGCTTCTTCTTATTTGTTATTCGATTTTGTTTGGAAAGATTAGTAATTTTATAAATAAAAAATAATCATTATGGTTTGGAAAATATTCTTATTTCTTTTGCTCGCTTTTGTCTCTGTTGCGGGAATTTCTTTTCCTATAGTTGAGAATCCTCAAGCTTGGTATCAATTTCCTTTAATACCCGGATTGGAAGAAAATGCAAAGATCATCTTCTTTCATGTTCCTACCGCTTGGCTTACTGTTATCGGATTTTTAATGTCAACACTTTACGGCATTAAATATTTACGTACAAAAAATTTAGATGACGATATAAAATCATACGTAGCCGCTCAGCTTGGTCTTGTCTTTGTTATTTTGGCAACTATTACAGGCGCTGTTTGGGCTAAATTTTCTTGGGGCTCATTCTGGAGCTGGGATCCTCGTCAAACAAGCATTTTCGCTTTATTACTTATTTACGGCGCTTGGTTTGCACTTCGTTCGTCAATTGAATCTGAAGACAAAAGAGCAACTTTATCGGCAGTTTATTCAATAATTGCATTTGTTACGGTTCCGTTTTTTATATTTATTATGCCACGTATAATGAATGGATTGCACCCAGGTTCGGCAGACGATAAAGTAACTCCGGGTGCAGGCCCCATAGTGGATTTTCAAATGGACGGCAGCATGTTGTTTATATTTTTCTTATCCCTTATAGGTTTTACAATACTCTTTTTCTGGATGTGGAATATAGGCTACAAATCGCTGCTTTATAAAGAAAAATTAAATAAAAAGTTAATAAGAGGATAAAATTGGAAGGATTTTACAAGTTTTTAACCAACAATTCAATATTTATTGTTATGATAATAGTCTTAATAGTCTGGATTGGTATTTTTGCTTTCTTATCCAGTTTAGACAGAAGATTAAAAGGAATAGAAAAAGAAATCAAGGAAGATAAAAATGAAGAATAAATATTTATTCGGAGGATTTATTTTAGTTGTTTTTATCGGATTAATGGGTTATTTGGTAACTCAAAGTAACATTAAATATGAAGATAATATAAATAAAATCAAAACTGAAAACAGAACCGTTAAAGCAACAGGTAAGTGGGTAAGAGAAAAAGATTATACTTACGATGCAAAAAATCGAGTCCTTACGTTCTATATGAAAGATGAACAGGGAAATCAGATGAAGGTTGTTTATAACGGAGCTATACCGAATAATTTTAAATCAGCACAAAGCCTAGTTGTTACGGGAAAATACCAAGACGGTTATTTTATGGCGAATTCCATTTTGACCAAATGTCCGAGCAAATATCAAGGTCAAAAAATTCAAAATACCGGAATTTAATTTTTCTGTAACTGAAATATACTTTTCTACTATTTTAGTACGTTTTTTTTATTTAATATTTTTGAGGAAAATATGATTGGAAGTATTGTACTTTCATTAGCATTGGCAAGCAGCCTAATTGCCATGATAATGTATTATTTAAGTTTTAAAGGCTATAAAAATACAATCAACTATGCGAGAATAGCGTATCATTCAACCGCTATGCTTATAATTATTGCATCCGCTCTTTTATGGAGAATTTTACTCAGCCATTCCTATCAGTACGGATATGTTTTTAATTATTCGAGCAATAATTTACCTTTTGGCTTCTTGTTCTCAACTTTTTGGGGCGGACAGGAAGGAAGCTTCATGCTTTGGCTTTTATTCACGTCAATAATAGGTATCGTACTTCAAAGTTATACTTCCAAAAGAGACGATTTGGAACCGAGGGTGATGGTAATATTTTCACTTGCCGTTGTCTTTTTATTGGTTATGGTTTCCCCTTTGTTTAAAAATCCTTTTGCTTTCATTTGGACTGACCCGATTTTTATAGACTTTAAATATATTAATCCTGCTTATATCGGATTACCCCAGTTAAGCAATTTTGCTTTCAGCGACACTTCAACCGGGCAGCAATTTATTAAAATGACAAGCGAACTTAAAGATATATTAACCGCTGCCGGAATTTCAGTAAATCAGTTTATTATTAATGGCAAGGGACTTAATCCGCAATTATTAAACTTCTGGATGCAGATACATCCGCCAATTTTATTTATCGGTTTTTCATTGTCTACAGTTCCTTTTGCTTTTGCTATGGCAGCATTAATGAAAAATGATTATACGAAATGGATTAAACAAGCTTTCCCTTGGGTCTTATCCAGTGCAGCAGTTCTGGGACTCGCGATTATGCTCGGCGGCTACTGGGCTTATGAAATGCTCGGTTGGGGCGGTTATTGGGCTTGGGACCCTGTAGAAAACTCCAGCCTCATTCCCTGGCTTATAAGTATAGCTGCTATTCATACAATGCTTGTTCAAAGAAAAAGTCAATCAAAAGGTGGTGTCGGCAGATTTTTGAAAACAAATCTTATCCTGTCTATATTAATTTACATACTTGTACTTTACTCAACGTTTTTAACAAGGAGCGGTGTATTAGGTGATGCCTCGGTGCATTCATTTGTTAGTCCAGGGGCAATTGTGTATTTATTCTTATTAATTTTTATCCTTTCATTTTTGACTTTGGGGTTTGGAGGAATTATTTATCGTTGGAGCTCATTGTCAAAATTTGACGTTCAAAACGATAATTTGCTGTCCAGAGAACTGGCCCTTTTTACTGCCGCAATTGTTATGAGTGCTTCTGCTTTGATAGTATTGGTCGGTACTTCAGCACCTATTTTTGGGCGTGCTGTTGAAACCACGTTTTATGTTCAAATGCATTTACCCTTAGCAATAATTATTGGACTTTTAAACGGACTTAGCCTGCTGATTAAATGGAAAAAATCGAGTTGGAACGAAGTTATAAAGAAAGGTATGTTTTCACTTTTGGTATCGTTGTTCTCAACCATACTGATGGTAGCGTTAGGCGGAATAGATGATTTGATGCTTATAATTTTATTCTTCTCTTCTGCTTTTTTACTTTTTGTTAACTTGGAAATAGCCGTCAAAATAGTTAGGAGCAATAAAAAAATGATTGGTGCTTATGTTTCGCACATTGGTATCGCTTTGTTTATTTTAGGCGTAATCGGTTCTGCGGGATATTCGGTAAAGCAAGATGCAGACCTTGTAAAGGGAATTCCCACCGATGTACTTGGATATAAAATGCTGTTTACCGGCTATAAACCGATTGATAATGATACTAAATATGCATTCACGGTTGAAATAAATAAAGGCAATGATTCTTATACTGCTGAACCGGTGATGTACATTAGCGAATATACAAACAGTATCATGCGGATTCCTTCAATAGTGGTAGGGGCTACAAAGGATATTTACATTTCTCCGGTGGGATTCGAAGACAGTCGGAAGTCACAAAATATCGGTCAAAAAATCTCGATTGAAAAGGGAAAATCCGTCGATGTAAATGGCGTGAAATTTACTTTTAAATCTTTTGATTTTCCCCAGAAGACAAGAGATGCAATGATGGCGGGAAAGGATTTTAAAATCGGCGTAAATTTTTCAGCCGAAAAAGATAAAACCAAAATACCATTTGAATTGTTTTTGATTAGTAAAGGAGGTAACAAATCCTTTACCTCATTCACATTGGATAAATTTAAGATGGTGGCTACTTTAGAAGATTTACTGGCAACGGGGAAGGTTGAGCTTTCTATCTTTGATTTAAATGATAAAAAAAATACTGATGTAAAAGAGCCGGTGCAAACATTAGCAATAGAAGCCAGTATCAAACCTTTTATCAATTTAGTTTGGATTGGTGTCATTGTAATGGTATTAGGATTTATTGTGTCTATTTTGCGTAGATTGAAAGAATCCTTGAGGTAGAAAATTTTTGTAGATAATTATTAAAAATTAATCTTGACAAAAAATATTTACGTGCTTAACTTTGTTCTTCGTTTTTGTAGATATTGTTTTGAAAGAGATTGATTCCGCGATAGCTCAATGGTAGAGTCCGTCAGCCGACGGATT
>CAZAOG010000029.1:0-22639 GCA_964486645.1 uncultured Ignavibacteriaceae bacterium
CTGAAGCCGTCGGTTAAAGTATTGCAATTTATTTTAAGAGGCTTATGAAAAATAAGAGGGTTGTTTTTAGTGGACTAACTCGCTTAGCGAGTCTAAAAATTTTTCCTTTGTGAAAGGCTTTATTAAAAATTTATCGGCGCCTGCTTTTAAAAAGGATTCATATTTGGTTTCTACAAATTCGCTGGAAAGAACTACAATCGGTCTTTTAAGCGGATCGTTTTTCTTAATGTCTTTACAAATTAACAGTCCTTGTTCCCACCTGTGGGGATTTACGTCGAATATAATAACTTTATATTCTTTGTCTTTTAAGTCGTCTAAATTAAAATCTCTGAAAGTATAAGAATCAATTGAGTATTTGTTTTTCAAAAATGCGTTTAACAATTCAGGAGACTCACCCGAATCATCAACCATAAAAATTTTCGGGTTATTTGCTACTTTGGTTTCTTCTTTTTCAGCCGTTGCTTGTTCGCTTACTTTTTGCTTTGACAAAGGAACGGTGAACGTAAAAGTTGATCCAACACCTTTTATACTGTCAACCAGTAAAGAACCGCCCAGTTTTTCAACATATCTTTTTGTCAACGCAAGTCCCAGTCCGTTGCCTTCGTACGTTCTTCCTATATCCAAATCTTCCTGGCTGAATGGTCTGAATAAATGCTCAACATATTCCGTAGATATTCCTATTCCGGAATCTTTAACTTTAATTAAGACCAAATCTTTTTCGGGTAGAATTGTGGTCTCAATTTCTATAAAACCTTTTTGGGTGAACTTTATAGCGTTTTCCAAAAGATTACCCATTACGTTTTGTAAACATTGAACGTCTACATCAACGTAAATAGGTTGGTCGGTTAGATTAGTTTTTATGTCAAGGTTTTTTTCTTTTGCTTGTTCAGTAACGGTAACCATTGTAGACTTAAGCGTGGATATTAACTCCACTGTTTCAATATTCACTTTGTACGAACCGGATTCAAGTTGAGCAAAGTCCAGCATTTGTGATAAACTTCTGAATAATCTTTCGCTTCCGCTTTGTAAATTATCAAGATAAACTTTATCGTCGGGGTCGATTTTATCATCAAGACTTTCTTTAATCAACGAAGCATACCCGAGTATTACATTTAAGGGAGTTCTAAGTTCGTGAGAAAGTACACTGAGGAAAGTATCTTTCAGTCTTTCCAATTCTTTTGAATTGTCGTTTGCGGTTTCAACTTCTTTTTGAGCAAGCACCGATTCCGTTTTATCTTCGTGAAACATTACAATATATCCTTCCGATTCCAAGGATATATAAAACATTTTTGTTCTGAATATAGGAACCGTGATGTCTTTTTCTTTTAGAATGTTGTCTGTGTAATTGTCCACAAAACGCTGAGTCTTTTTTAAGAACGTTTCTTTTATTTTTTCAATAATACCGTATCTTTTTAATTCGGTATCCTTAAAAACCGTGTAACCGGTTAATTCCGAAATATTTGTATTCCACTGAAGGGCAAAAGCCTGGTTTAAATAAACAATTTCGCCGGATTCATTTATTACTTGAATCGGGAAATGGATTGAATTGTAGAAAACTTCGAAATATTTAGAAATTTTTTCGTCCATTATAAATTATTTGGTAATGATATCTTCATTGTAGTGCCAATTTCAGAATCAATTAATTCAATTTCTCCGTTGTGTCTGTTCATTATGCTTTTGCACAGGAATAGTCCGTAACCCGGATTCATTTGGGTTGGCAGCTTAAATAAATCATCTCGTTTTTCAGATGGAATACCCGGGCCGTTATCGGCAATTAGAACATTGACCCTGTCATCTTCCGTAAATGTTTTTATTGTAATCGTAGAATCCGGTTTCGCTTCGGCTGAGTTTGTAAATACGTGAACAAGCAAATGTTCAATTTGTTCCGAATCATATTTGCAGACAGGTATCTTGTTAAACTCGCTGTTAAACGTAACCTGTGTGAATTTTTTCATAGGAGAAATGTATCTGATTACAGTTTCAATTGTTTCGTTTAAATCTCCGCTTTTTGTATTTAAAGTCAGCGCGGAAGACTCAAGCAAAGCGTGTGCATATTTTTGAATTGTTCTGATGCTGTCAATTGCAACCTTGGCTTTTAATTTTAGTCTATCGAACAATATTGATTTTTTACCTATCGATTCATCGGAGACATCGCTTTCGCTTTTATCTATTTGCCGGTATAAACTTTCTATTTCCAGTAAAGCCATATGTACAAGCCCCTGCAATTCGTGTCCGATCTCGGAATCAATACTGGATTTTAATGTTTTTCTTTCCGCTTGTATTAACTGTATGTTTGCTTCATTTAATGCATTATAAGCGGATATTTGTCCATCGTATAATTGGGCGTTTCTTATTGCCGTTGCCGCTTGTCCGGCTAATACTTCAAACGTATCGGTTATATTTTGATCTTTGATTTTATGAATGCTTGTACTGTCGACATAAATAACACCGATTTTCTTCTCTTCCGTTAACAGCGGGGAACAAAGGATGGTTTGAAGTTCCAAGTTCAAAATACTTTTACTCGAATCAAGGTTCGAATCGCTTAAAGCGCCTTCAATAAATTTTGACTGTCCGTTGAAAAACACATCTTCAACAACAGTCGTGCTAATCTGAAACATAGACTCTGTCAGATTGTTGCCGTTGGCGTCAAGCCCTAATTTGTATTCAAGTTTATCAAATGCATTTTTTAAAACGATAAATCCTCTTTCGGTCTCGGATATTTTTATTGCGTTTTTTAATACAACTTCTAATACATTATCTAATATTAAAGTACTATTAATGCTTTTTACTACGTCTAAAATTGCCTCAAGATTTTTCAGTCTGTTGTATTTACTGCTGTCGTTGCCGTAATCTTGGTTATCTATCTGACTTTTTAATTCTGAAAATTTCATCATGTAGGTTAAAATATAAAAATAAATTAGAATGTAAAGTTAATCATTTACATTCTTATAATAAAAAAGAGCTTTTTAAATACTTCTGAAAAATTTATTTTCAGTCATACCGAATCTGCCTGAGTGCAAGTTCTAAATGACAAGAATCATTTTAATTAAAAAAATTTTCAGAAGTTTCTTTTATAAGTTTTTAAAAAATTATTTAAGGAAAAAAATATTATCCGGTTTTGGGAATATCGGATTTTACTTTATAAACCATCTCCGTCATCTTAAGCTGTTTAAACTCATTCAAGGCGGAATTCAAATGCTTCTTAGCTTTTTTAGTTTTCTTCATATCCTTATATAGAAGACCTAATTCGTAATTGGTTTCCGCTAAGTTTAATGAGTTCTCCAGTTCCGTATTTATTCGAATACTTGTCAGGAAATGATTTTCGGACAGATTATAATTACCCAAGAATTTTTCAATTATGCCTTTAATCTTGTAAATATCGGCAACAGACAGCCTGTCATTAATTTTAAATGCAATTTCCATTGCTTTATCGGCAAAAACATTTGCAAGCGAGTAATCATTCAGTTTTGTATAAATTAAGGCTTTGTTAAGCAGTGCAACGCACATCGGGTTTAACACATCGGCTTTTTGAGAAAACACAAAACTTTTATCAAAGGATTTTAACGCAAGTTTATATTCGCCTTTTTGTAGATGCAAAACACCGATGTTTCCGGTTACTTCGGCAATTCTTCTAAGATTATTTTCTTTTTCAAAAATAAATAAAGCTCTTTGATAATAGTTATATGCCTCGTCGTAGTTCTGGAGAATATTATTAAGTACGCCCAAATTCATCTCCAGCATACCGTAAATTGTTTTATCTTTTTTAGGATTTAAAAAACTCAAACTGAATTCAAAATGTTTTTTGGCAATTTGAAAGTTGCCTTTATCTCCGTAAATTGTTCCGAGCAGGTTCTCGCATTTTGCTATTCCTTTGTAATCATTTAGCTCCTGAAAAACCTTATTGGCTTTTAGAATATGACTTTTGCTGTTCACCCAGTCGGCTTGTCGGCTGTATATTTCACCGAGTGCCAATTGCGAATAAGCGGCAACACCTTTATACGTGGTTTTTTCTTCCGAAAAAGAAATTAAATTTTTAAATAAAGAAACTGCAGAATCAAGCTCGCCTTTTTGAGTTGATATATCACCCAAAAACAAAAAAAGCTCAATTAACTTTAAATCGGTTAATTTGCTTTTTGCAAATGTTATTAAAAATTCTATGTAGGAATTGTAATCAGAGGATGAAAGGAGTTTTTGTTTAATCTGCTTGTCTAATGTTGAAGTAATAGAAGACACTCTCTTCCTTCTGTTTGTTTTTTCTTCGGATAAAAGTTTTCTGTACTCGTTAAAACTTTTCCGATCCAGATATTCAGAGAGTATCTTCTCTATTGCATCAACATTTTTCAATTATTTTGTCTCACAATCTTTACTTAAAACATATTATATATATGCTTATTAAAATATGGAATTATATTATTTTGCCCAACCGTATCTTGAGAAATGATCAAGACGTGCATTTACTACATAAAGGTTACCGTCTCTGATACCGGATGCATCGTTGTTTACGGTAGACATACCGCCTTTTTTACTGACATAAACAAAGCTTGCATTGTTACCGTTCAAATTCAACCCGCTTACTTCTGCGTTGAATATTAACGGTTTGTCAAATGTTCCGCTCGGACCAAAATCAAAGCTGGCTGTTTTTTTGCGGAGTTTTATGGTAATTTTTCTTGTACCTTCAAAAGCACCGGCAGGAATTACCAAAGAACCTTCAACTTTAATTTTACCGCCTTTAAGTGTTCCTTCAAACTCAATTGTACCGCCCTTTTCACCGTTGATTTTTTCGGATGCCTTAATTGATTTATCAAGAGAAGAAACTGGTAAATCGATTAATGTTAAGCCCTGCTGTTGTTGAATATTTTGTTGTGTTGGCCCCACAAGTGAAGACTGATCTGAACAACCGGCTAAGATTAGTCCAAAAGCAACAAAGGAAAAAAGAATTAAACGTTTCATAATAGCACCTCGTTAAGTTGATTTGAAAATAGTTTATTGAAAATTTAATTTTCTTATAAAGCTGCTCTTAAATATGCAAGTAATATGCCAAAAAAAAATGTTTGTTTTTTTTCTGTTTTCAAACTATTTAAAAAACGAGGAGGTAAATTTTACCGATTTTCACAGGTAATAAAGACTGATTGTAAAATTTTTTTACACTTATAAATTATCCTGTTTCTTTCAAAACAGGATAATTTATATTTTATTTATGAGGTGCTTTATTGTTTTTTGCTGTAATTTATTTTTATTTAGCCCAATTATATCTTGAAAAATGTGATAAATTCGCATTGGTAACTGATAATATGCCCGATTCCGTATCTACATTTACGTTATCGTATGAAATTAGAGAGAAATCGCCGTTCGGTGCCGTGTAACCGAATACCACGTCCTCAGGATTTATAGATGTTAAATCCAATCCGGAAATTGTCATTGTAAAGGACAGGGGTTTATTAAATGTTGTAGGACTTGGACCGAAATCAAAGCTCGCGGTATTGTCATCCAATTTTGCAGAAATATTCATTGTTCCTTCAAAAGCTCCGGCAGGAATATTAAGATTGCCTTGAAGCGTAACATTACCGCCGTTTAAATTTCCTTTAATTTCTATTGTTCCGCCTACGGAACCGTCAATATCTTTATTTACGGTAATTTGTTTATTTAATGTACCTAAGTTTAAAGAAATCGGAGTTTTGTTCATTTGTTGAGTAATTTTTTGCGTTGGTCCAACAAGCGAAGACTGATCCGAACAGCCTGCAAAGAATAAACCTATTGCTAAAAATGTTGTTACCACGATGCGTTTCATAATATATTCCTCAATTTTTATTTATTTCAAATTCTCATTTTATCAAAAGAACATGTGCATAATTACAAGCATTGTGCCAAATACAAAGTTTTGTTTTTGGTTTATATTGAAGGTTTTTTAAAAAGAAAAACAGGTAATTATTACCTGTCTTTTGTTTTACGTTTAAAAGTGTTAAAATATTTTACACTTTATTTGCACTAATTATTTTTGTTTTTTATGAATTCGGGGAAAGAATTAAATATTGGAAAGTTAAATAACGCGGTTTGATTTAGCTTATTGAACTCAGTTCTTTTTTAATTTCTTTTATTTTATCTTTTATTTTAAGTGAAGTGTATAAATCCAACGACTTTTTAAAGTTATTTTTGCTTTTTTCCTTATCATTCATTTTTTTGAACATTAAACCCAATTCAAATAATGTTTCAGCCCGGTTAAGTGTATTTTCTAATTCAATATTCAAACGCAGACTTGTGTTCAAATGATTTTCCGCCAAAACATAATTGTTCAAGTTGCTTTCAATAATACCTTTTATTTTGAATATATCGGCCACAGAGAGTCTGTCGTTTATTTTATAAGCTATTTCCATAGCTTTATCGGCAAATACATTTGCAAGCTTAAAATCGCCCAAATTTGTATAAATTAAGGCTTTGTTCAGCAATGCAACACACATTGGATTTAGAACATCCGCTTTTTGAGCGTATGAAAAACTCTTGTCAAACTCTTTAAGGGCTAAATTATAATTTCCTTTTTGAAGGTAGAGAACGCCAATATTTCCCCTTACTTCGGCTATTCGTCTGTAGTTTTTTTCCTTTTCAAAAATAATAAGTGCTCTCTGGTAATAATTATATGCCTCATCGTAGTTTTGGAGAATGTTATTTACAACACCCAAATTTGTTTCGATCATCCCGTAAATTGTTTTATCTTTTTTAGGACTTAAATAACTTAAGCTCGAATCGAAATGCTTATGAGCTTTGTTCAAACTTCCTTTATCGCCGTAAATTGTACCCATTAAATTCTCGCATTTTGCTAATCCCTGGTAGTCGTTTTGTAATTTGTATATCTTTTTTGCTCGATTTATATATTTTCTGCTTTTTTCCCATTCTGCTTGCCGGCTGTAAATATCGCCCAACGACATTAAAGCAAAAGCCAGCACGTTCTTGTATTTTACCTTTTTAACACTGAAGTCCACCAATTTATTGAATATTCGGGCGGAAACATTTAGTTCGCCTTTTATGGTTGAGACTTCGCCTAAGAAAAGCAGCAGTTCTAAATATTTTGCACTAGATAGATTTTGTTCTGAAAATGATAGTAAGAATTCGATATAAGTATTATAATCCGACGAAGAATTAATTTCACTTTTTATACTAATTTCTTTTAACTTCTTTTTTACGTCCTCTTTTTGTTTATCGGACTTTTTAATATTAGATAAAAGTTTCTTATACTCCCCATATCGTTTACTATCAAAATATTCTTTTAAAATCTTCTCAATTTCCGAGATATTGTCCAGCAATTTAATCTTCCTTAAAAAAATTATTTTACATCAAAAATAGAAATAAAATTTATTACTTTGCCCAATTGTATCTTGAAAAATGATTTAATTGAGCTTTTTTAACTTTTAGTTCACCTTCTTTAATATCAACTTTAATTTTATTATAAACAACCTGTATAAAATTTCCGTTTTCATCAACTAATCCAAATTTTACATTTTCCGGGTCGACACCGTTTAAATCCAATCCTTTTATTTCAGCGGTAAGAAGAAGAGGTTTATTAAAAACCGCACCGCTTGGGCCAAAAATAAATCCGGCATACTTTTTATCAAGTCTTATTGTAAACTTCATTTTGCCGGAAAAAGCTCCGGCAGGAATTACAAGTTTACCTTCATATTTAACACCGGCTTTTAACTTGCCTTCAATTTCCAAAGTTCCGCCTTTGGCTCCGTCTATCAGAGACTTTACCTTCTTTCTTTTATCTAAAGATGATATAGGCAATTTAATTAGAGTTGGTGTGTCTTGCTGAGATGCAATTTTTGCCAGGTCTGAATTTTGGGGATTCACAATTGAGTTATTGTCAGAGCAACCGGTATACAACAAGCCAACAAACAAAAACGAAAATAATAACAATCGTTTCATGTTTAGCTCCTTTTTATTAATGGGATTTACATGCTAACAATTATTTGACCAATAGCAACTTTTATTGATTTAAATGTAAGTACCCTTTTAAACGAGAATTTATGATAGTTTGTTTTTCGCAGGAATCAGCAGTTAAACTTTATTTGTTTTTTATTTCCGGATTAATTATAAAAGATTAAAATTATATTAGCCGACAACAACCATTTGTCATTAAGTACAACACACTAAATAATTTTAATCTTTTATGTCTTTAGTTCTTCTGTTATTTCTTCTACTTTTTTATCTATTTTTAAGAATTTATATTTATTAATAGATTTATTAAAACATGATCTGCTTCTTTTAAAATCCCTCATCTGCTTGTATAAAAAACCCATCTCGCACAATGTTTCCGCTTGGTTTAGTATATTTTCCAGTTCGGTGTTTATACGCAGACTAGTATTGAAAAAATTTTCAGATAATGCATAGTTCTTTCTGTTTTTTTCTATTACTCCTCTTATTTTATAAATATCTGCAATTGAAAGTCTGTCTTTTATCATAGTGGCTATTTGCATTGCTTTAATTGCAAAAGCATTAGCAAGCGAATAATCTTTTAATTGGCTGTAAATAAAAGCCTTGTTTATGCAGGCAATACACATAATCTGCCACGTATCCGATTTGTTTGCGTGCATGAACGCTCTGTCAAATTCTTTTAATCCCGACTTATAATTGTGCTTTTCCAAAAAAACCATCCCCAAATTGTGGTGTACTTCCGAAAGTCTTTGATGGTTATTATCCTTTTCAAACCTATACAATGCTCTTTGAAAATGAACATAGGCTTGATCGTAGTTACCGAGAATGTTATCAAGTATACCTATGTTGGATTCAAGCATTCCTCTCAATAAAGTATCGGATTTTCCATTACCCAATAAAGACAAAGCGGATTCAAAGTATTTTTTGGCGCTATTAAACTCACCAATTTCTACCTTTATTGTGCCGAGTATATTTTCACATTTCGCGGTTAAGTATTTATCGTTAATGCTTTTGGATATTATCCTGGCTTTATTTAACGATGCTATACTCTTATCCCAAAAAGCTTGTCTGCTGTAGATATCTCCTAAACCGTAAAGAGCCTTTGCTCTTACTTTGTTATTGCTCGGTTTGTTTTCGGATAAACTTACAAGATGTGAAAACACTTTTTCTGCGGGTTCCAACATTCCTTTGGAGGTTAGGTCCTCTCCTATAAACATTAATAGACTTGTTAGTTTTTTATAAGACAGTTTTTCAGTAGCGTAAGTAATTAAAAGATCGATGTTAGAATACAGCCCGATTGATTGAGAAGGATCAACTTTCAATTGTTTTACTTCGGACAAAGTAGAAGAAGATAACTTCAATTTTTTTGAAGAAGTTTCTTTTTTCAACAGTTTTTGAAACTCTTCAAATTCTTTTCTTCCGAAAATTTCGGAGAGTTTTTTCAGTAATATTTTTTTATCTTCTTTCATTACATATCTCTTATTAAGATTTATTACCCATTATTAAAAGTTGTTTATTAATTACTTTGCCCATCCATATCTTGAAAAATGATTTATTTGAGCTTCGTATACAGCCAATTCACCGTCTTCAATGTCTACTTCCATCTTTTTATAGACTACCGGAATTAAGTTTCCATTTTGATCTAAAAAACCAAATTGTATATCATCGGCAGTTAAACCATCTAAATTTAACCCTTCAATTTTTGCGGTTAGTAATAGCGGCAGATCAAATGATGTGTTATCAGGACCAAAATCGAATGCGGCTGTTTTCTTGTCAAACTTTATGGTTATTTTCTTTTTCCCTTCAAAAGCGCCTTTTGGTATAACTAATTTGGCTTCGAATTCTATACCGTTTCTTAATTCGCCTTTTATTTCGATTTCCCCGCCTTTTGCTCCGTCAATTTTTTTCTTCGATTTCTTTGACTTATCCAACGAAGTAAACGGGAGCCCTATGAATGAATCCCCTTGTGTTTGAACGGATTGCGTGGTTAAATCTGTTGCGGTTGGTCCAACAAGCGACGAATCGTTTGTACACCCAACTAAAAATAACCCTACACCTAATAACAAAATTGTTAATAAGTTTTTCATGATTAACTCCATGTAATTATTTATAAAAATTATGAGAATAAATCTCAAGTTTATCCTCGTTATAAAGCGAAGATATTAAAGCAAACATCATACCAATTTTAAAATTGTGAATACTAACCAAAATCAAACATGATGAATGTTGGGTAGGAAATTATTACCTGTAAATAGGTAATAATGGAATGTAATTGTTAACAAAATCAACACTGTCTGCGCCTGATAATTATATTTACTTAACAATTTTTCCGGGTTGTTTCAACGCGGCTTCTCTCTCCTTGTAGCGAAAAGTGCTACAAAGAAACCATAGTTTTCGCTATTCTGTGTATTAACGGTTTCTTATAACTTGACAGTAAAATCAATAGGCTTTATTGAATTTAAAAATGTGGAAGTTAAATGAAATTACTAATAATTGAAGATTCCCCTTTAATTGTTGATAGAATTAAAAAAAATATTTCCGAAATAAAACAATTAAAGGTTATTGGCGATACCGCTACAGTTAAAGAAGCCGAATATCTGATTCAAAAAGAAAAGCCGAACATCATAATTTTAGATATTCACCTGCAAGGGGGAAGCGGTCTTAGTTTACAATATATGATACACAGTAAAAAACTAAATATCAAAACCGTAATATTAACTAACTATTCCTCTCCAATTCTCCAGGAAAAAAGTTTTGAACTTGGTACAAAATATTTTTTAGATAAGTCAAGAGACTTTGAAAAATTAAAAGACGTATTAGTAAAAATAATTGAGGAAAAAGAATAGTTTTACGGAAAAACAACATTAGTTTCTTTCTTACATTCTTTTATGTTAAAAAAATGACGGTTTCAAAAACAAATAAAACAGACAATTTCGGCAGAAAATTTTTAATTTATTCGAATATAATAATTTTATCTTTGTCTGTTTTTGTAATTATCGGATGGATTTTTGATATATCTATTTTAAAAAGCCTGCACACTAATTCTGTTTATGTAAAAATTATTGAAACCGCTGCATTAACTTTTGCCAGTATTATTCTAATTACTTACAGAAACCATAAAGACTCGGCTTTACTGCAAATATTTAAAACTTCTTTTATTTGGTTCGTCTTTTTGGTTGGTGTATTTTCAATTGCCATTCAATTTTTCTCGCTAAATCTGGATTTAGACAAATTCTTTTTTAACAATCTGATTAGAGATATTAACGGTAATTATTTACAAAACATATCCCCTACAACATCTTTTGGTTTTATCCTTTTGGCAGTGTCTTTGTACTTTTTGAATATCAAAAAAAATATTTGGTTCTCGCAAACATTATTGACAATAATATTTTTTATATCATTATTTGCTTTATTCGGTCATTTAATTAATGTAAATCAAATACACGGAATTTTTGCTGAAACCCCCATGTCTTTTTACTCGTCTCTATCTTTAAGTTCCATATCTTTCGGCGCAATACTGCTGGAGCCAAATAAAGGGCTTGGACTAATACTATTGCACAAAGGAATAACAGGCAGGCTTTTCAGAAACACGCTTGCTGTTATTGTTTTAGTTCCCATATCGGGCTTTATTTTATTCGGCTTTATTGGTTTGGCTGCTCAAATAGAATATGAAATAGCCGTGTTTACAATTATAATAATCTTATCATCTGCAGTAGGATTGTATGTAAATTCAAAATTAAGCTTAAAGAAAGAAAAACTTATTGACGAATTAGAAGAAGACAATAAGAAGCTTAGCATTATTGTTGAAAATGCAGCCGATATTGTAGGGACAATGAACGTAGACGGTGATTTTACGTTTATCAACCCTGCGGGCAGACGAATACTTAAGTTGGAAGAGGAAGAAGTTGTAAATTTTTTGAATATATCTAATTTTATTTATGGAAAAGATGACTGTGAGAAAATATTTTACGAACACATACCCGAGGCATTAGAGGAAGGAAGTTCGGAAATATTATGCAAAATAATAAACAGAGACGGAATTATTATCCCCGTTTCCTTGTCCTTTATATCTCACAAATCATTTCAAGATGACGTTGATTATATTTCGATTTTAGCAAGAGACATAACAGAACAGCAGACAGCAAAAAAAGACTTGCAAAAAAGTGAAAAAAAATACAGAACACTTTTTGATAAAAATAAAGCAGGGGTGTATGAATCAACTATTAATGGGAAAATAATAAACTGCAATGATTCCTTTATTAAAATGTACGGGTATTCATCAAAAGAAGAACTGCTAAATACACCTTCATTTAACTTTTATCCGGATCAATTTTCAAGAAATAATTTTTTAGAATTGTTAAGAAAAGAAAAACAACTTCTGAATTATGAATCGCAAACCCGAAGAAAAGACGGAAGTCTTATTTGGACACTGGAAAATGTTCATCTAATTGGCGATAACATAATCCAGGGAACGGTAATAGACATTACCGAACATAAAAATACATTAAAAAAATTATTAGAAGAAATAGAACTCAATAAATCCCTAATAAGTACAATTCCGTTCGGTATGAATATAGTTGATTTGGATGGAAATGTATTGTTTGTGAATGACGTTTTAAAAGAAAAAGTCGGAATAAAAGATCCGAAAGGTAAATGCTGGGATTATTATAAAGATGATAAAAAGCAATGTGCCGAATGTCCGTTAAAACTTGATTTGCCGAAAGGGGAAGTGATGAGTATAAATGTAGACGGAACACTCGGCGGGAGAGAATTTGAAGTTACGCACAGCAGAATGATTTATAACGGCAAAGAAGCCATGCTTGAAATTTTTAGAGACGTAACCGATATTAAAAAAGCCCGGCAAATGCTAATAAATGCAAAAGAAAAAGCGGAAGGAATGAACTCATTAAAAAGTAAATTCCTTACAAATATAAGTCACAAGCTACGAACTCCGCTTATCGGAATTCACGGATATTCGGAAATATTATTCGAAGAATCTGCAAGTAAGAAACACAAAGAAATGGCGGCTTCTATACTTGAAAGCAGCAAAAATTTAGAAGAGATATTAAATACTATTTTAGACTTTACGTTGATAGAGGCAAATAAGTATGATTTAAGTACGGTACCGACAAACATTTCTTTAACTGTTAGCAACACCGTAAACAGTTTTTTAAAAGCGGCAGAAAAAAAATCGCTTTTACTTATTGGAAACATTAAAGATGAAAACATAACGGCTCAAGTTGATAACGATTTGCTTGTCCGTCTTCTAAACAATTTAATTAACAACGCATTAAAATATACAAAGAAAGGAACGGTGGAAGTGGGATTATACAGTATTACGGAAAACAACGAACAACTCGCTAAGATATATGTAAAAGATACAGGGACAGGTATTGAGAAAGAATATTTAAGTCATATTTTTGACGAATTCAAACATGGCGCCGAAGCTAACGACAGGCTATATAGAGGAACAGGGCTGGGATTAACATTAGTTAATAAAATAGTCGGTTTAATGGACGGATCTATTTCCGTGGAAAGTAAACTCGGTGAAGGAACAACATTTACAATTAAACTTCAAGCAACCGAACCAAAAAAAATACTTGAAGACAAAAAAGAAGAAACTATTATAAAAGAAAAAGCTCCCACCATCGGTAAAGTACCCCAAATACTCTACGTAGAAGACGACCCCAACTCTCGTACGGTGGTGGGGCTTTTCTTAAAAAACAAATATAATTTAACCATTGTAGAAAAAGCTACTGCCGCTTTACATATTACAAACCGCAAGCTGTTCGATTTAATAATGATGGATATAAACTTGGGTGTCGGAATGAATGGGTTGGATTTGGCTCAGGAAATAAAGAAAAACAGCAGGTATAAAGATGTACCCATAGCAGCAGTAACCGCAAATGCAGTGGTCGGCGATAAAAAAAGGTACCTTGAAAAAGGCTGCACACATTATATTGCCAAACCTTTTTCAAAAGAGACTTTGATTAATTTTATTTCGGCAATAGTAGAAAAAAGTAATTAATAGAGACTATTCAACAAGATTGTTCTGAATTGCATAACGAATAAGTTCGGCATTTGATTTCATATCCATTTTTTCAAAAATGCGTGTGTGGTATGTGTTAACCGTGCTCACGCTAATAGAAAGTTTTTCGGCAATTTCGTTAACCGAAAACCCTTCGGCTATTAAACATAAAATTTGAAATTCTCTGTCCGATAGTTTCTCGTGCGGTTTGGTTGATGTCTTATCGGCAAGCGAAGAAGCTATTTTACCTGCCAATGATTTTGTAATATATTTTTTACCGACAGAAATCGTACGTATGGCATTAACTAATTCGTCAGCGGCACTGTCTTTCGGTACAAAACCGGATATGCCTGATTTTAACAAACGAACTCCGAATTCTTCCTCCGAATATGCACTAACGACAAGTATTTTAATTTTAGGATATAATGATTTTAAATCTTTTATTAAATCAACCCCGTGTTTGCCGGGCATATTTAAATCGGCTACAACAACATCGCATTTTGTGCTTGATAATACTTTTAACAGCTCAACTCCGTTTTCTGCTTCGGCAATAATTTCAATATCGGACTCAGCCGATATTATTTTATTAAAACCTTCGCGTATTAAGGGATGATCGTCGGCTATTATTATTTTTATCATTTTTTTTTGAAAACGAATTGTTTTACAGATAATGTAATAAAAATTTATTTGTTTGTCAGAATTTTTTTAGACATTGGAATTAATATAAGAAAACTTTAAGCTTCTATGTCACGGCTAAAAAAAACCGACATAAAAAATCATCCGATTTATAAATACTATTTCGTATTAATTAAAGGTATTCCCATATTTGCACTCGGCTCTGTTATTTTCAGCAAATCCGCTATGGTCGGCGCAATGTCAACAATGTAAACGGGTTTGTTGACTGTTTGTTTGGGAATGTTCCATCCGTAAAATAAAAGCGGAATGTGAGTATCATAAGAATAACTGGAACCGTGTGTTACGTGACGATCCGAACTTGAACCGGGTATGTACCCCGGCTGAAGTTCCAATGCAACATCGCCGGAAAGCGAAGGGTTAAAACCGTTTAATATTAAATTCGCAGAAGTTCGGCTTGCTACATTGTGGTTTAATGCGTCGAGCGCAAAAACCTGTTTTATAAAAGGAAAGGTTATTCGCAAATAATCTGCATATTCTCTTCTTACATTTATCAAATTTAATTTTAAAGAGTTAATAACATTATAGTTTAAGAAAATCTGTTTGTTTGAAAATTTTTCGATGATGTTTTCATTATTAAATTTTCTGACAGAAAATCTTTTTAATGAATCTAAAACTACTTTAAAATCTATCCAATCCCCGGGGATATTGTGTTCTTTTAAAAATTCCGGATTTTCGGCAACACCGTGGTCGGCTGTTAGGAATAAAATATAATTCCCTTCACCTACCTGTTTGTTTAGTTTGTTTATTAATTTTGCGATTAATAAATCCAATTTAATGTAAGTATCTTCAACCTCAACAGAATTTGGTCCATAAGAATGACCGATGTAATCGGTGGACGAAAAACTGATGGCAAGAAAATCAGTTTGCGTTCCCAGTCCAAGTTTTTCATTCTTTAAAGTAGCTGCTGCAAAATTGTACAATAGTTCGTTGCCGTAAGGTGTGCTTCTGATTAAATCTCTTTTTTTTCCGGTTGACATGTTTTTAAATGAATGAGGAAAAGTGGTTTTATTTTCAAAAAAAAGATCGGCTTCAAACGGTTCGTTATCGGGCAGTGTTACCCAATATTTTTCTAACGGATAACTCAGCTTCCATTCGGCCGACATGTACTTATCTGCTAATTTCTTTTTGTTAAATTTCTTAACCCATTCAGGAAGTTGTTTCATATAAAATGATGAAGTAATGAATCCACCGCTTTTAGGGTCATACCAATAAGCACCGTCAGGAAAATGACCTCCCGGTAAAACGGCAGCCCTGTCTTTTATGGATATGCTTATTACTTTTGACTTTTTGTTTGTGGCAAGTTTCAGCTGATCGGTAATGGTTGTGGATAGTAAATTTTTAGGCGACATCTCACCGTTCTTATTATTTGCACCTACGGTTTTTACGGTGTTATCGCCTACACTGTAAATTGTTTTTTTTAATTTTTTATCATACCAATAATTAGAGATAATGCCGTGAAAATACGGCGTTGTTCCCGTATAAATTGAAGCATGCCCCGGGCCCGTGTAGGTGGGAATATAATTTAAATGAGCAAATGTGAAATTGCTTCCGTCTTTAATCAGTTTTTTAAACCCTTCCTCGCTGTAAAGAGAATTAAATCTGTACAGATAATCATACCTCATTTGGTCAACTACAATTCCAACAACCAACTTTGGCGATTTACTTTTTTTCTTTCCAAATATAAAGGAGCTGCCGATAAGCAAAACAACTGCGAATAACAATAAGCGTTTCATAATCTTCTGTTTTTTAATATTTAGTGAAAAATGAATATTAAATATAGCAGAATAATTTAAAAAATATGTCCGTTTTCAAATTATTAAATAATAAAAATTTTCTACATCTATCCGAGCATAAATATATACCTTAATTTTAAGTTGAATTTTAAAATAAAATCAAGATTCCCGATATCTTTTTCTAATGAAATGGCAGACTAAAAAATAATATGATTTTTTAAAAAAGAGAATTGTTATAATTACAGATATCGTGAATCTTTAAAAATGGATTATTATTTAGAATATACTGATTTTAGTGATTCAAGTTAAGAAAAATATGGAGATGAATTCAAATGGCTATTATCAAACCTTTTAAAGCATTAAGACCCCAAAAAGAAATTGCGCAAACTGTTGCCAGCGTTCCTTATGACGTGGTTAACAGAGAAGAAGCAAAACAATTAGTCGCAGATAACGAACTGAGTTTTTTAAGAATAGGAAGGGCTGAAGCTGCTTTGGACGACAGCGTTGATGCATATTCACCTTCCGTATATAAAAAAGCTAAAGAAAATTTAGACAAACTTATAACCGATGCGCCTCTTATTCAGGACGATACACCCAGGTTTTATTTGTATCAATTAATTATGGACGGCAGACCTCAGACAGGAATTGCCGCGGTTTTTTCCGTAGAAGATTACGAGAACAACGTTATATTAAAACACGAAAATACACGCAAAGAAAAAGAAGACGACAGAACAAATCATATAATAACTACTTCGGCACAAACCGGTCCCGTTTTTTTAACCTATAAAGGTGTTGATAAAATAAATGAAGTTGTTGAAAATATTATCAACGTTCAAGAACCCGAATATGATTTTACTGCCGAAGACGGAATTACTCATAAGATTTGGCTTCTGCCCGAAGATTTAAATTCCGTTATTATTGAAGAATTAAAAAATGTTGAAAGTCTATACATTGCCGACGGTCACCACAGAGCAGCAAGCGCTTGGAGAGCAAGAAACGAAAAAAGAGATAACAACCCGAACCACTCCGGTGAAGAAGAATACAATTATTTCCTCGGAGTTCTTTTTCCGGCGGAACAATTAAAAATTCTTGCGTACAACAGAGTTGTCCGGGATTTAAACGGTTTGAGCAAAGAAGAATTCTTAAACAGCATCAACGAAAAATTCTCGGTTGAAAAAACGGAAGAAAAAGAACCGACGGAGACAAAAATATTTTGTATGTATTTAGACGGTGAGTGGTATAAACTTACTGCAAGAGATTCGATTATTGCAAGCAATTCCTTAAGCGATAACGTGGGTGAAAAATTAGACGTTAGCATTTTACAGAATTTTTTGCTTAATCCTGTTTTGGGAATTGATGATGTACGCACAAATAAAAGAATTGATTTTGTAGGAGGGATGCGCGGAACAAAAGAACTTGAAAAACTTGTTAACGAAGGGAAAGCTTCAGTAGCATTTTCGCTTCATCCTTTATCCGTTGACGATTTAATTAACATTTCCGATGCAGGCGAGAAAATGCCTCCCAAATCTACTTGGTTCGAACCGAAACTGAGAGACGGTTTATTAATTCATTTAATTTAGAACACAAATATAAAAGGTGGAGATATGAGAGAGAGAATATATAATTTTAACGCAGGTCCGGCAGTTCTTCCTGAAGAAGTATTAAAAGAAGCACAGGAAAATCTTTTTTCGCTTCCCGGCGTGGGAATGTCGGTGCTTGAAATCAGTCACCGTTCGGGAACATTCGATAAAATCATCGAAGAAGCTAAAGAAGATTTGAAATCACTTTTATCCATACCCGATAATTACCGCATACTTTTTCTGCAGGGCGGCGCAAGCACGCAGTTTGCAATGGTACCGATGAACATAATGCCTCCTAAAAATAAAGCCGATTATATTGTTACCGGTGCCTGGTCAAAGAAAGCGGTTAAAGAAGCAAAGAGAGTCGGAGAAGTAAATATTGCGGCTTCCTCCGAAGAATCCGGGTTTGACAGAATACCTACGGAATTAAATCTCTCCGACGATGCATCCTACGTTCATTTTACGTCCAACAACACAATTTACGGAACTCAATGGAAGAACGAACCTGAAGTTGGGGATATACCTTTGGTCTGCGATGCATCTTCCGATATTCTCCACAAAAAAATTGACGTAAACAAATACGGTATTATTTACGCGGGTGCTCAGAAAAATATGGGACCATCGGGTGTTACGCTTGTAATTTTAAGAGATGATCTTCTCGAAAGATGTTCGGATTCATTATTTACAATGCTTAATTACAAAACACACACAGAAAAAAATTCAATGTTCAACACTCCTCCTGTTTTCGGTGTTTATATGATTGGACTTGTTGCAAAGTGGCTTAAAAATATGGGCGGGCTTGATGCAATGTACTCCGTTAATAAAGAAAAAGCCGAATTGCTTTACAACTGCATTGACGAAAGCGAAGGATTCTACAAAGGTCACGCACAAAAAGACAGCCGTTCCGTAATGAACGTAACGTTTAATTTGAAGAGTGAAGAGTTAGAGAAGAAACTTATTGCGGAAGCTTTGGAAAACGGTTTCGGCGGTGTTAAAGGTCACCGCTCAATCGGCGGACTGAGAGCATCTATTTACAATGCATGTCCGAAGACAGCCGTTGAAGAGCTCGTTAAATTTATGAAAGATTTCCGGCAGAGGAACGGATAATATTTTTGTAGAGCGAAACGCTGTTTCGCTCCGCTGCAATATCTAAATAACCGCCTGTTATCAGATTCCCGAAATCTTGCGGAACATCCGGATTTCAACCGAAAGATTTCGGGAATATAAATTATTACCTCACTTTACAAACAAAAGTTCTTACACTACCCAAAAAGTCGATTTTTGTTTTTCTCTTCACCGATTCACAATCCGGTCTTATTTTCAACCGCAAACTTTTTAATAAATTCTTCTACGGTCAGCGCCTCATTAACATCATATTCTCCAATGCCTTCTCTTCGTAATTTGCCGAGCAAACCTCCGCAGCCAAGCGCTTCCCCAAAATCATTTGCAATAACTCTAATGTATGTTCCTTTTGAGCATTTAATTTCGAAATGAACATCGGGCAGTTCTATTTTATTTATTTTAAATTCGTAAATATTTATTTCTCTCGGCTCCCTCTCAACAGTTTCGCCTTTTCTTGCATATTTATAAAGCCGTTTGCCCTTTACTTTTAAGGCGGAATACATTGGCGGCGTCTGTTTGATTTTACCCAAAAACTTATCTCTTGCTTCAATAATTTTTTCTTCGGTTATATTTTCAACCGGTTTTATTTCAACGGCTTCTGTTTCCAAATCCATTGATGCCGATTTTTTACCCAGCGTTATTATTCCCGAATAAGTTTTTGTTAAATTTTGGAACTCCGAAATGCTTTTTGTCATTTTTCCCGTGCAGATAATTAAAAGTCCGGTTGCTCCGGGATCAAGCGTACCGGCGTGTCCTACTTTTTTTACTTTTACCGCTTTTCTAATTTGGTGAACAACCCTAAAGGATGTCCGGCCGAGGGGTTTATCAATAAGAATTGCCTGACCGGTTTGAAAATCAATTTGAGGCGTCGGCTGTGTTTTCTTCGTTATCATTTTCGTGTATTTTCTTTATCAAACCGTCTATCTTTTCAACGTAGTCTTGTGTGTCATCAATATAAAAATCCAACTCGGGACAAAATTTTAAGTTTATTCTCGAGGCAAGTTCTGTTCTTATAACTTTAACGTCGCGTCTTACTTTTTCAATTACAAAATCTCTTTTTTGTTTTTCAAATACGGATAAATAAACTTTAGCCTTCTTCAAATCGGGACTTGCTTTTACGTTTGTAATTGTAATAAATCCGATCGAAGAATCCCTAAGCTTAAAGAGGAAAATGTTGCTCAGTTCTTCTTTTAAAAGTTTTTCTACTCTGTCTATTCTGTGAGTCGGCATAATTATTTTAGGGGGTAATTAGACGTTTTTTAATCTAATTTCTTTTTAGTTTCAACCATTTTATAAGCTTCAATAATATCACCGACCTTTACATCGTTAAAATTATTAATACTTATTCCACACTCATATCCTGCGTCCACTTCTTTCACATCGTCTTTAAATCTTTTCAAAGCGTTTATCTCGCCTTGATGGATGACAATTCCGTCTCTTATTATTCTTACTTTATTATTACGTGTAACTCTTCCGTCAAGCACGTAGCAGCCGGCAACGGTACCCACTTTCGGTACTTTGAATATATCTCTTACTTCTATTGTCGAAGTAATTTCTTCAGAAATAATCGGGGAAAGCAGACCTTCAAGTGCCGATTTTATTTCATTAATGGTATCGTAAATTACATTGTAAAGTCTGATATCCACTTTTTCTTTTTCGGCTAATTTGCGGGCGTTCAGGTTTGGTCTTACGTGAAAACCGATAATAATGGCGCGTGAAGCCGAAGCAAGTAGAACATCGCCCTCGGATATTCCACCCACTCCTTTATGAATAACTTTTACAACAACTTCTTCGGTAGATAATTTCATCAATGAATCCGACAGAGCTTCGACCGAACCGTCCACATCGCATTTTACGATAAGCGGAAGCTCTTTTACTCCGCCGATACTAATTTGTTTTGCAATTTCATCCAATGTAATATGATGAACTTGTTTCTGGTCTTGTTCTCTTTTTAGCTGCTGTCTTTTTAATCCGATTTCTCTCGCTTGTTTTTCGGATTCAACCACGATAAAGGTATCGCCTGCTTGAGGTGTTCCTTCAAATCCAAGTACCTGTACGGGAGTTGACGGCGGAGCTTGATTCATTTTTTTACCCCTTTCGTCAAACATTGCCCTTACTTTACCTTGATAGATACCCGCAATAAAAGGGTCGCCTATTTTCAAAGTTCCTTTTTGTATAAGAATGGTTCCGGTAATTCCCCTGCCTTTATCCAATTGTGCTTCAACCACAATACCTCGAGCATTTCTTTTCGGATTTGCCTTTAATTCCAGCAGTTCGGCTTCAAGTAAAATCGTCTCTAAAAGATTATCTACATTTAATCCCGTTTTTGCCGAGATTTCAACGCATTGATATTTACCTCCCCAGGATTCAACAAGAATATTTCTATCTGCCAATTGTTGTTTTATTTTTTCCGAATTTGCACCGGGTTTGTCAATTTTATTTATTGCAATAACTATCGGAACATTTGCGGCCTGGGCGTGATTTATCGCCTCGACGGTTTGAGGCATAACCGCATCATCAGCCGCAACAATAAGCACTACTATATCGGTAGCCTGCGCTCCTCTTGCTCTCATTGCGGTAAATGCTTCGTGACCGGGAGTATCCAAAAATGCAATTTCTTTTCCGTTACCCGCATCAACTTTATAAGCACCGATATGCTGTGTAATTCCGCCCGATTCTCCGGCTACAACATTTTCTTTTCTTATGTAATCCAGCAGCGAGGTTTTACCGTGATCAACGTGTCCCATTATTGTAACTACCGGCGGTCTCGGAACCAGTGTTTCGGGGTCGTCGGGTGCATCAACCAATGCATCGGATGTAAATTCTTCCACAAATTCAACTTCAAAACCGAATTCATCGGCAACAAGCGTTATTGTTTCAACATCAAGCCTTTGATTTATTGAAACCATAATGCCCAATTCCATGCATTTGGCAATTACATCACTGACGGGTACTTCCATTAAATTCGCCAGTTCGTTTACGGCGCTGTACTCGGTTATTCTAATCTTGGTAGCTTCTAAGGTTTTTTGTTCCTGTTTCTTTTCTTCTTCTTCTTCGCGTTCTTTTCTTTTTTTCTTTCTGTGACTTGCTCTGCTTGAAATAACATTGCCGTCATCAATGCTCATCATCGTTTTTCTTATTGCAGCTTTTACATCTTTCTCATCTATTTCAAACTTCTTTATTCTTTTCTTCTTTTTAGCCGGAACTTCTTCTTTGCCTTCCTGCTGTTTCTTTTTTCTGCCCTTTAATTTTTTCTTCTTCTTGGTTTTTGCAGCTTCGGAATCTTCAGAATCTTTTTTGGAGGGTTTCTTTTTTGTCTTACCGTCGTCAAGGTCCATTTTGCCAACAACTTTCAATCCTTTTCTTTTAGCTAACGCAGTTTCTGCAGGAGTTCTGAATTTCTCTTCTTTTTTCTTTTCCTCTACTTTTTCTTCCTCTTTTTCATGGGCTTTAATTTCTTCTTTCTCTTCCGCTTCTACTTCGACTTCTTCTTTTTTATCGGTTTCACCCTCTTCTTTTCCCTCTGTTTCCTCCGTTTCCTTTTCTTCCTTTTCTTC
>CAZAOG010000029.1:22739-24901 GCA_964486645.1 uncultured Ignavibacteriaceae bacterium
TTCCTTTTCTTCCTTTTCTTCTTCTGCTTTTATTTCCTGTTCGGCTTTTTCTTCATCTTTAATTTTTTCTTCTTCTTTAGCTTCCTCTTCCTTGGTTTCCTCTTCTTCTTTATCGGATCTTTTCTTTTTAAATTCCGCTATTTTTTTGTAATGCTTCTGAGCTTTATCGATGTCTTTCTTGTAATGCTCGGAAATATCCTGTATCATTTCATCGTTAAGGGCGGACATTATGGTCTTTACTTTGTGTCCTTTATTTACAAGAAATTCAAGCAGCTCTTTAGCTGAGAGATTATTCTCTGATGCAAATTTGAATATTTTTAATTTCTTCGGTTTAGTCTCAGCCATTTTTATTTTGTTTTTTTAATTGTTGTTTTATTCATATTGAGATTTTATAAGTTCGATTATCTCTTCAATTTTTTCTTCTGAAAGTTCTTCAATTTCCATTAGTTTCTCTTTACCGGCTTTCAGTACTTCCAATGCGGTATCAAATCGGTTATTTATTAATAGATTATAAATATCTTCTCCAAGGTCTTCTTTCAGGTCAATCAATTCAATATCTTCTTCGTATTCTTCAAGCGGGGTTTGTTCTCTTAAAATATCTATTTCATAACCGGTAAGTTTCATTGCCAGACGTATGTTGACGCCGTTTCTTCCGACTATTAAAGAAACTTGATCGTTGTCAGCAGTAACAACCGCTTTTCTTTCGTCTTCGTCCAGCTCAATTTGTTTTAACTTAGCAGGTGCCAATGCCCTTTGAATCAGAATAATCGGATCTTCGGCATAATTTATTACGTCTATGTTTTCGTTATTTAATTCTCTAACTATTGCGTGAATTCTAACACCTTTCATTCCGACACAGGCACCAACAGCGTCAATTCTGTCGTCGTGAGACTCTACCGCGACCTTAGCTCTTTCGCCGGGTTCTCTTGCAATACCTTTTATGTCTATAATTCCGTCATAAATTTCCGGTATTTCAATTTCAAAAAGTCTCTGCAGAAACATATTGTCGGAACGAGAAATAATTATAACCGGTCCGCTCGGTGTTTTTTTTACTTCTTTAATTATTGCTCTAATCGTATCGCCTTTTCTGTATCGTTCAAAAGGTATTTGTTCCGAACGGGGCAGGAGCAATTCTCTTTTATTATGATTTACAAGAATATCATTTCTTCTGGTTTGATAAATATCACCTACAACTATTTCTCCTACAAGTTCCAAGTATTCGCTGTAGACAATTTCTTTTTCAATTTCACGAATTCTTTGATTTAGATTTTGTTTTGCAAGAGTAATAAGTCTTCTTCCGAAAGTAGCAAGGTCTAAAGTTTCAACATAATCGTCACCAACTTCCAATTCTTCTTCATTTCCTCTTTTATTTACTTCCGCAATTGATATTTGTCTGTTCGGATCTTCTACTTTTTCAACTATTTCTCTTTCAAGAAAAATTTCTATATCTCCTCTGTCCATATTTACAACAACATCATAAACGGCTTCTTCGCCGTATTTCTTTTTTACCAACAAACCGAATATATCTTCTAAAATACCAGCCAATACATCTTTATCCATTCCTTTTGCTCTTACCATTTGAGCAAATGATTCAACTATACCTGTGTTCATTTTATCTTTTCTCCATTAAGAAAAACTTAATATTACTTTTGCTTTTTTTATTTTATTAAAATCTACTTTTTGTTCGGTGTTATTCGATTCAAAAAATAAATGATTATTTACAATTTTTATTAATTTAGCGGTCAGCTTTTTTTTACTTCCGTTATCTTCAATTACAAGTTCTAATTTTCTTCCGATATGTTTTTGAAACTGGTCCAAATATACCAGCGGCCTATCGATTCCCGGCGATGAAACAATTAGCTTGTAATCGTCACGTTCTTTTATAATTTCATTAAGTTCGGAACTTATGTTTCTGCTGATTTTAGCACAAACCTCCGCGGAAACATTTTCTTTACCGTCTATGAAGATTTCTATAACTCTTTTGCGCGGAGTTCCTCTTAGAATAAAATCAATAAGGAAAAAACCTTCGTTTTTTGCAGCATTTTCTGCAATTTGTCTTATAATATTTTTATCATTAAAATTCATACAAACAAAAATCGCCCGTAAACGGGCGAATGAGAGTACCAAAAATAGCACTAAATAATTGAATAAGCAAGAAAAGT
>CAZAOG010000030.1:0-24688 GCA_964486645.1 uncultured Ignavibacteriaceae bacterium
CAATTTTAACAAATTTTTGAAATGAGGATAAAATATTCTTTTGTATCATATTTTAGATTATTGTTTTTATCTTTAGAAACAAACAGATAGTATTTCCTTCTTTTGATTTCTGTTATAACGGCAGCCAATAATGCAGCAAATGCCTTGTTTCCGCTTATTGGTCGGCAGGTTTATTATGCATAAAAACCGAATTCAATTTCGTTTATTGTATAAAATAAATTTTAATATTTGAATAAACAACAAATCATATTTAAATTTATAAAACAATTATAATTGAAATTATTCCAAATGAACCAGCGGTTAATTATTTTATGAAAATATATATTACAAGAAAAATTCAATCCGAAGCAATAAAATATTTACGTGATAACGGATTTACCGTATCGGTTTATAATGAAGACAAACCCATTCCTAAAAATATATTAAAGAAAAATGTGAAGAATATTGATGCTCTTATTCCTTTATTGACGGATAAAATAAACGAAGAAATAATTGATGAAATGAATAAGTGTAAAATTATTGCCAATTATGCGGTAGGATATGAAAACATTAATGTGGATTATGCAAAACGAAAAAATATAACGGTAACTAATACTCCCGATGTTCTAACCGATTCAACAGCCGATTTGGCAATGACGTTAGCGCTTGCCTGTTCCCGCAGATTGTTCGAAAGCAGAAAATTGATAGACGACAAAAAATTTAAACATTGGAAACCGGACTTACTTTTGGGATATGAAATTAAAGACAAAGTATTCGGAATAATAGGTGCCGGCAGAATAGGTGAAGCTACGGCAAAAAGAGCCTTTGCTTTCGGAGCGAAAATAATTTATCACTCCCGTTCCGTTAATAAAAAAATGGAGAAAGATTTAAATGCAAAAAAAGTATCATTGAATAAATTATTAAAAATTTCCGATTATATTTCTTTACACGTTCCTTCTAACGAAAAAACTTATCATTTGTTGAACAAAGACAATCTAAAGTTGTTGAAAAGAAATGCCGTGATAATAAATACATCAAGGGGTAATATAATAGACGAAACGGAGTTGTCAAAAATTTTAAAAAAACGTAAAATATTTTCTGCAGGTTTGGATGTTTACGAAAATGAACCTAAAATACATTCGGAATTATTAAAGTTAAAAAATGTTGTTTTAGCGCCGCATATAGGCAGTGCAACGGTTGAAGCAAGAACGGCAATGGCAATGCTTGCTGCAAAAAACGTTGTGAACGTTCTAAAAGGCAAAAAGCCTTTAACCCCCGTTTAATTAAAAACGTAACTTTTGAAATATTAACTGTTTATTGTTAATAAATTTTGTAATGGGTAATTTTCATAAGTGAAAAAGAGGATATAAATATGTTAATTGGTATACCCAAGGAATTAGCTCAAGAGGAAAAAAGAATTGCTCTTTCGCCCGCAGGCGTGGATGCTTTGGTGAGGGCAGGTCATACCGTGTATATAGAAAGTAATGCAGGAGAAGGGAGCCATTTTACCGATGAAGAATTTGAGAAAACCGGAGCCAAAATAGTTTTTAGTCCGGAGGAGGTTTTTTGCCGGTCCGAGTTGTTGGTAAAAGTAGCACCGCTTTTGGAGACCGAATTGGAAATGCTCCAGCAAGATCAAATTCTTTTTTCTTTTTTACATCTGGCAGTCGGCAGAAAAAGAACAATAGAAGAGTTATTGAATAAGAAGATAACCGCTATCGGTTATGAATTAATTGAGCAGGAAGGTACGCTGCCTATTTTGCATTCCATGAGCGAAATAGCCGGTCAGCTTGCAATTCAACTGGGTGAAAGATATTTGGAGAATTTTTCCGGAAAAGGACGCGGTATTTTATTAGGGGGAATAACCGGTGTTGCTTCCGCTGCAATAGTTATATTAGGCGCAGGTGTTGTAGGCAAAACTGCCGCAAGAGCAGCGTTGGGCAGAGGAGCTCAAGTAATTGTAATTGATAATGACCTCAACCGCTTAAAGGATATTGAACAGCTTTTTGATAAAAAAGTAACTACGGTTATGGCAAATCAATACACTATTTCCAGAGGTGTTAAATTTGCGGATGTACTTATAGGCGCGGTTTTAATAAAAGGCGAAAAAACTCCCCACATCGTTACCGAGCAGATGGTTAAACAAATGAAACCCGGTTCGGTTATAATCGATGTATCAATAGACCAGGGCGGATGCATTGAAACAAGCAGAATCACATCTTTGTCAAACCCGGTTTTTGAAAAACACGGAGTTATTCATTACTGCGTACCTAATATGCCCGCTCTTGTATCAAGAACTGCAAGCTACGGACTTAATAATGCATCCATTCAATATATATTGGATATTGCAAATAACGGGTTGGACAATATTTTAATGGGAAACGCAGGTTTGGCACACGGTGTTTGTACGTATAAAGGTTTTTGCACTAATGAAGTCTTGGCTGATTCTTTTGAGGTTGAGTACAGACCCCTAAGAGTTTTTTCAACAAACTAAGAGTAACTTATTTTTGAATAGGAATTGAATTTATATTTATGACAATAACAGAAAACATAACGACTAAGAGTATTTCATCAAACTTAATTAAAATTTATAAAGATAAAGTTGTATCTGCCGAAGACGCTGTTAAAATTATTAAATCGGGCGACAATGTAATTGTGCAGCCGGGCTGCGCGGTTCCTTTGAAATTAATAAATGCAATGGTGGAAAGAAAAGACGAGTTGTTCGACGTTAATATCTATCACGTGCTTGTAGTAGGCGACCTGCCTTATACAAAACCCGGAATGGAAAAGCATTTTAAACACAAAGCTTTTTTTATGGGCAAAAATACTCGTACGGCTATAAACGAAGGCAGAGCGGAATTCATCCCCATTTTCTTATCCGAAGTAACTCTTTTATTTAAAAAAGGCAGATTGAAATCGGATGTTGCATTAATTCACGTATCTCCGCCCGACGAACACGGGTTTTGCAGCTACGGTGTTGATGTCGGTAATATTAAAACACCCGCCGAAATGTCAAAAACCGTAATCGCACAAGTAAATACTTACATGCCCCGTTCACTCGGCGATAGTTTTATTCACATAAATAAAATAGATTATTTTGTTGAAAACAACGAACCGATAAGAGAATTACCGCAAGTCGATCCCAATTCAACTACGGAAATAATAAAAATATATGATACCATCGGTGAAAAAATTGCAAGTTTAATTGAAGACGGTTCAACTCTGCAAATGGGTATCGGCGCAATTCCGGATTCAATGATGAAGTATCTGATGCGGAAAAAAGATTTGGGAATTCACACCGAAATGTTTTCCGACGGACTTGTTGACCTTGTAGAAATGGGAATTGTAAACGGAGAAAAAAAATCACTCCATCCCGGTAAAATAATTGCCGGTTTTGTCCTCGGTACAAAAAAAACATACGATTTTATAGACAATAACCCCATAGTGGAATTCCACAGACAAGAATATGTAAACGATCCGTTCGTAATTGCAAAAAACGATAAAATGATTGCGGTTAACTCCGCAATTGAAATTGATTTAACGGGACAGGTTTGTGCGGACTCTATCGGTACAAAATTATTCAGCGGAATAGGCGGGCAGGTTGATTTCGTGCGAGGCGCCGCACACTCGGAAGAAGGAAAACCAATAATTGCACTGCCGTCAACAACCAAAGACGGAAAAATTTCAAGAATAGTTCCTATTTTAAATCCCGGCGCCGGTGTCGTTACTTCAAGAGGGGACGTGCATTATGTTGTCACGGAATACGGCATAGCTTATCTTTTTGGTAAAAGCATACGGGAAAGGGCGAGAGCTTTGATAGAAATTGCGCATCCTAAATACCGCGATGAATTAACCCAATTTGCTAAAAAAAATTATCACATTTAAAATATGATAGCTGTAATAAGTGATATCCACGGTTGTGTTAATACTCTAAAAAAATTAGTTAAAGATGTAAGGGAAAAATATCCCAAGATTCCTCTCTACAGCGTCGGTGACCTTGTTGACAGGGGTAAGTTCGGTTATGATGTTATAGAGTATGTCTTTTCAAAAAATATAAAATTCGTACCCGGCAATCACGAATTTATGTTTTATCATTTTATGAAAAATCCGTATAGTGATATGGGACGAAACTGGATTTATAACGGTTACGAAACAACTATTATTTCCTACGACGGTCACCACGATAAACTTGACAACCATCTGCAAATAATTGAACAAACACCGATATATTTTGATTTGGATGACTGTTTTATTTCTCACGCAGGTATTTCCGTTGACTTTGAAGATGATGTAATTAGTAAAGGCAAATTGGATACCGGAGCTTTGGATAAGGTCGTGAGAAAAAATTTACTTAACGAAAACAGCATAGTGTGGACAAGAAGCGAGTTGGTGAATATAGGCAAACTTCAGGTTGTCGGACACACACGTAATGAAGAAATACATTTAGATGATAAAAGCAATGCTTTGTATATCGATACATCCGCCTATTCGGGGAATAAACTTACGGCGGTAATTATTGATAAAAATAAAATGATTGACTCTATCTCGGAATTTACCGACGATAAAGATTTGGCGTTTTAAAGTATCAGACCGGTCTCTTTATTTTAAAAGTTGTCTTTTTTATTAAACAAAAAAAATTATGTCGTTCTTTTTTAAAAAAATTAATAAAATTAACGGTTCACTCTTTCTTCCCGGAGATAAGTCAATTTCTCACAGAGCATTGATGATTTCAGCCATGGCGGAGGGAGATTCCGTAATTACAAATCTTTCCGACGGGGAAGATGTCAAGTCAACCCGTAAGTGTCTTGAACAACTTGGCGTGGAAGTAACCGATGTTGGGGAAAAGGTTAAAGTGAAGGGGGTTGGTTATAAAAAATTTACTCCTCCTACCGGGGAACTCTATGCCGGTAATTCCGGAACAACCGCAAGACTAATAAGCGGAATACTTTCAGCACAAAATTTTCGGTCTGTAATTACGGGCGATGAGTCTCTTTCGCAAAGACCGATGAAGAGGATAATAGAACCTCTTACCAAAATGCAAGCAAATATTTCTTCAAATAATTTTAAACTGCCGCTTGTTTTCAAACCGTCACGCTGTGTTAAAGCAATACATTACAAATTACCCGTTTCAAGCGCACAGGTTAAAAGTGCGGTAATATTCGCGGGACTCCACTGCGAGGAAGAAACCGAAATAATTGAAGATATACCTTCCCGGAACCACACCGAAAAGATGCTGAATCTTAAAACGGAAAAAAAAGATAAGGGAACAATAATTTATGTCTCGAAAAAAAATTATCCCGCACCCAAAGATTTTTTTGTTCCTTCCGATATTTCCACGGCGGCATATTTTATTGTTCTTGCTTTACTTACTCCTAAGTCGTTTTTGCGTATTAAAAATATTTCTTTAAATGAAAGCAGGCTGGGATTTGTAAATCATCTTATAAAAATGAATGCGGAAATTAAATTAGAAAATATAAATAGAGACGATGTTGAACCCTATGGCGATTTGTTGATAAAAAGCAGTCAGCTTAAAAATGTATCGATTAAAAAAGAGGACATTCCTAATCTGATAGATGAAATACCGATACTGACAATTGCCGGATTAATTGCGGAAGGCAGGTTCGAATTAGAAAATGCGGAAGAATTAAGGTACAAAGAATCGGACAGGATAAATTCAATAGTAACCAATCTTAAAAAATTGAATATCGAAGTTGATGAAAAACCCGACGGTTTTGCTTTTGATGATAGTCTGAAAGTGAACGGCGCCGAATTTGATAGTTACGGGGATCACAGAATTGCAATGTCGTTTGCGGTGTTATCAATGTTAATGAAAGACGGGGGAAGCGTAAGCAATTTTGATTGTGTTAAAATATCTAATCCGGATTTTATAGAGCAGATAAAAATGATCAGCACTTGAAATTCATTATTGAGGCTGTCTCAAAACTGTCGGTCCGGACTTGATACTGTCCGCCGTACTTCGTACCAAGGAAGACGGGACGGAATATAAAACATCTATTTTGTCTTAAAAAGAGATGCTGAAATAATCCGGCGGCTGCCGGACAGCATAACATTTTTTTGCTTTTGAGACAGCCCCTCCCAATATTGTTGTTACAACTCAATTACCTGATGCTCAAACTTGTCTATTTCCAATTCGTCGTAAATTTTATCTAAAATTTCATTACCGTATTTATTAACAAAGTAAATAAAATTCAACTCCCTTTCCTGCAGATTGGAATTCGGATAAAGAGAAGAAGAAATTTTATTTATCTGTCTTACGGTTGATTCGTGTTTCCTTTTAACTGCATTATCGGCTTTGTTCTTTAATTCTTCCAAATACCTTAAAATTTTCTGCTGCGATTTTGAACTTGCATCGCCCAATGTTTTGTCCAGTTGAAAAAGTTTTTCTCTTAATTTATCGAACGCGATTTCAAAATCGTCTTTTACTTTTTTAAATATCTCATCCGTATTTTCATCGGAAATATCCGTGATTATTTTCTTTTCCAAAATATTATTTTCAACAAAAACATCCTTTAAACTTAAATTAAATTTATCGAGTGATTTTTGAATACCTTTTTCAATTAAAGTTACAGACGAGCGGGGATAAATTATCGGTTCTTCAAGATTAAACAAACTATACATCGGCAGCAACTGTGCAAAATATGCAATCTCACTCGGTCCGCCCACATAAAAAGCCGTAGGTAAAACATAATCCTGGCATATTGGTCTGAGCAGAACATTCGGACTAAATTTTTGAGGTTCTTCTTCAATCATATTTAAAAGTTCATCCGAAGTGAATTTTATTCTTTTACCCTTTAACCTAAATCCTTCATCCGTTGGTTCTATTAAAAATCTTCCTTCGTCGTTGCTGTAAAAAAGATTCACCGGTTTTACTTTTATCTGAGTTTGATAAAGTTCTTCAAGCGTTGCGCTTACTTTTATTACTTGTTCGGTATGAGTTCTGAAATCAGAGATTTCTTTTTTAAATACGGGTTTTAATACTTCTTTTACTCGCTTGTCCTGCGGATCGAAGATCAATAATCCGTATTTATCAAACAGAAAAAAAAGTAAGTGTCTGAATGCACAGTTGAATGAATTGCACGGTTTATAAAATTCTTTTAATATTTTCAGAATATCAAAGGTGAATTCCGTTGTACGCAAGGTTTTTTCTATATCTTCGAAAAATGAATTTATGTCTTCGTTAAAATTTAATTTGCCAACACTAATTCTGTCATCGTCGTTCGATATTTTCTTACCGTAATCTATTACTTGAAATTTGTTTTCTAAATTGAGCAATCCTATTGAACTTACTTCGTTAAAATCGTGGTCGTCTCCTTCCAGCCAGAAAACAGGGACAAAATTAAAATCGCCGTATCTATCGGATAAGTAGTTGCATAATTTTATTGCCGTCAAAGTTTTATAAATTGTATAGAGCGGTCCGCCTAAAATGCCCAGTTGCTGTCCGGTAACCACAGCCAAAGTTTTATCGGATTTTAATTTATCAATATTATTTTGTGTTGCTTCGGAAGGGTTAAAGTCCGAATATTGCCCGGTAATTATTCCGCGAAGATCAAATTCTCTTGTCGAAAAATTTTCTGCCGCTTTTTTAAAATGCGGCAGATATTCTTCTTTGTTTCTAAAATTTTTCTTATAAAATTGATTTACATTTTCAAAATCGTAAACATAATCTAAAAATATTTTTGGATAACCTAAGATTTCTTTATAATTTAAGTGCATTCATGCTCCTTTAATTGAAAAGTTAAACGTTAAAGTAAAAAAAACTGTATAAGTAGACAACATTGGAAAAAATAAAAGAAAATAAAAAAACTAATATATGGGATATTTTATTGCATTTTGCATTAAAAAATAAATCCCTGCTTATATCTTTAAAGTTAATAATAGCCGTAGGATTGATATGGTACATAATTTACAGATTGGATTTAAATGAAATTATCTTATCTCTGAAAAATGCAAATTATTATCTAATCGGTTTTGTGGTGGGACTGATGATTCTTAATTTATATCTTCAGTATCGCCGTTGGGAATTAACTTCAAATCTCTTTCTCAATCAGTCGAATAGAAGAGTAATTTTTCAATCTTTTATTTACGGAATATCAGCGGGAGCATTTACTCCTGCAAGAGTAGGCGAATACATAGGCAGAGCAATGGCTTATAAAGATAAACCCATGCTTTATTCTTTCGGCGCTACTTTTTTGGATAAATTTTTTCTTCTCATAATCGTAATATTTGTCGGTTCAATAGGCAGTGTTTTATATTTGAGCATAAATTATCATATATCCAACTTAATAGCCGTTCCTCTTTTTATAGTTTTATTTCTGTTTCTTCTTTTCTTTATAATAGTTCTAAAAAATCCCCGTTATTGGGTTGACAATATAATTTTAAGATTTAAAAATTTTAACAAGGTAAATTCAGGAATAAAAAAAATAAGCTCTCTTAATTTCAGCAAGACAAAATATGCAAACGAAATGCTTTTGATTTCGATACTGCATTTTATAACCATTCTTTTGCAGTTTTCTTTGTTGGTTTCCGCTTTTTCCTTTAAGTTTAATCTTCTGGGCTATATTTGGGCAGGCTCGTTGGTACTGTTTGTAAAATCGGTTGTTCCGTCAATTTCATTCGGAGACCTTGGCGTAAGGGAAGCCGCTGCTGTTTTTTTCTTGGTTCCTTTTGGGATTTCCAATATCGCGGCATTTAATGCTTCAATATTTTTATTCTTAATTAATATTTTATTGCCTGCAATTTTAGGACTTTTCTTTTTGATTAAGAAAAACAATGTTTGATTATATCTTTCTTATAATTTTAATCCCGGTACTTTTTTACTACTTTTATTTTTTGCTGGGCATTTACAAAGGATTAGATAATATCGATAAAAGGGTAAGCGATAATATACCCGGTGAATTTGTTTCGGTGATAATCCCCTTTAGAAATGAATCGGAAAATATTCTGCAAAGTTTAAAAAGTATTGAAGAACAAAATTACCCGAAAGATAAATTTGAAGTTATTTATGTTAATGATTCATCCACTGACGATTCTTTGGATAAAATGGAATCACATATAAAATCTAATAACATCCGTGTCCTTTCCGTTCCCAAAAATTTTGCCGATAAAGCTCACAAAAAAAGAGCGATCAGATACGGCATCGAAAATGCGGAAGGTAAAATTATTGTAACTACGGATGCCGACTGCACTCACACTAATAATTGGCTTACTGCACTATTGAGCGGCTTTGATGAAGAAACAGCTTTGATTTCCGGTCCGGTTGAATTTATCGATAAAAAAGGATTTTTCAATCAATTGCAAAGACTTGAGTTTGCAAGTCTTATTATTACGGGTGCCGGATTGATTGGAGCAGACAAACCTTTGATTTGCAACGGTGCAAATTTGGCGTACAGAAAATCTGTTTTTGATGAAGTAGGCGGCTTTAAAGGACAGATGGAATTATCTTCCGGTGACGATGAAATATTAATGCAGAGAATTTGGGAAACAACCGGCTATAAAATTAAATTTTGTGCAAGTAGAGATGCGGTTTCTTTTACACCGGCTAATAAAAATCTGGAGCAATTTTATAACCAAAGAAAAAGGTGGGCAAGCAAAGGATTGTTCTATGAATTGAAGAGCACGCTGATTTCCATAGTATTTATTTTATTGTTTTATTTTTTCTTGTTCGCTTTATTAACGTTGTCATTTATAAATACCGATTTTTATTTACCGATTTTTATATCTGTTTTTGCGTTAAAAATTTTATTCGAATTTCTCATTATGAAAAAAGGAACCGCCCTGTTGTTCGATAAAAAAATGTTAAAGTATTTTCTGCCCGCCGAAATATTACATATCCCGTACATTTTAATTTCCGGAATTGCAGGCATTTTTGGCAATTATGTCTGGAAAGAAAGAAAACTTACCCGCTGAATAAATTATACAAATCAATTCTTTACTGTCTATAAAAATATACAGACGTTTTACAAATATTCTTTAATTCTGCAAAAATTAAAGTATTTTTATTGGCACAAAGATTGGTCTATTACTGGCAAATTCGGGAGGAATTTATGAAAAAGTTAGCGATGAGCATAATTATAGCATTATTTGTGTTTTCATTAACTAACGACGCAAGAGCAGATGATAAGTTAAAGGTTTCAGGCGGTGTTTACTTTTTTTCGGAATTACAACCTTATGGTAATTGGTATAAATTAAGAGGAGGTATAACTGTTTGGAGACCTGCAAATATAAAATTTGATTGGCAGCCTTACAGATACGGCAGGTGGTTTTGGACCGATAACGGCTGGTATTGGAATTCGGAAGAAGACTTCGGCTTTATTACTTATCACTACGGTCGTTGGTACTTTGACGACTACTACGGCTGGGTTTGGGTTCCGGGCAACAGATGGGCACCTGCCTGGGTAGACTGGCGCTATGACAACGATTACATAGGTTGGGCTCCTTTGCCTCCTTACGCCGAGTTTTCCATAAGTATAGGACTCCATTTTTCCAACAATTTTCACTACGGATACAGATACTGGAATTTTGTAAAATACAGGAATTTCAGTTCGCCCTATGTTTATAAATTTTTTGTCGGATCAAAATATAAATATAGAGTTTATACAAGAACCAAATACAGAAATAATTACGCTTATGTTAGAGGAAGAGTTGTTAACAGGGGTGTTGACATTAAGTTCGTTAGAAAAAGAAGCGGAGGGAAAATTGTAACCAGAGAAATAAAAAGGGTTAACAGCGTAAGGGATATCAAAAAAAGAAACGGTAAAAAATATGTTAAGTCTTATGTATATTCAAGACCAAGAGTTGAAAATAGAATTTATAATAAAAATCGTACTTTTAGAAAAAAAGAGAGAAAATCACTTAGAAATGAAATAAAAACTCGAACAAGGGTAAACAGAATAGATAGAAAAAAAGTTTTTAGAAGTAACAGAACTGATAGAACCGGACAAAGGAGAATTGAAAAGAGAACATCAAGAAGACCGGAAATGAGAAATAGGATTAATAAAAGTCCGAGAAGAACGATAATTAAAAGAAAAAATTCAACCAGAAGCAAAGCAAAAGGCAGAAGAAGATAATATTTTAACCATTTCTTTTTAACGACGAGGCTCACTCAAATATGTACTTTTGAGACAGCCTCGTTTTTTTTTGTATTAAATTAAAAAGTAAACCAATTTTACTTATTTTAGTTATAGAAATTATTGAAATTATTTAGTCAACTTGTTCAAAGTTTATAATTGATTAACTACATCCTTTTTGTCTTGGCTTAGCCAATCGGATAGAGTTGGGATGTGGAATAATGACGAAAAAATAAACGGCTTATCCATAGGAATCTTACGGACAGCCGTGATTTTTGTTAAAATAAGACTAAAATACAAGCATTTTATTTGGTCTTGTTCCCGACATAAAAGATGAGTTATTTATCTCAAACTTTATGCTAAGGGTTAATTAATTATTTTAATAATTTTATAGTTTAATTAATTTAATGAGAGATTTTCAACCGTCTCAAATTTTTGGGGAAATCCGAAATCTGGATATTTTCGGAAAATAAAATTAGGAGTTTAAAAAAAATGAAAAGTAATTTAAAAGAGGCTCTTGACTACCACAGTAAAGGCAGAGCGGGTAAAATAGAAGTTGTTACAACCAAACCATGCTTAACTTCAAGAGATTTATCACTGGCATATACACCTTGGGTTGCGGAACCTTGCCGCGCAATCGAAAAAAATCCCGAAGATGTTTATAAATATACAGCAAAAGGTAATTTGGTTGCAGTAGTATCAAACGGTACCGCTGTTTTAGGTTTGGGTAATATCGGTCCTTTGGCAGGCAAACCCGTAATGGAAGGTAAAGGCGTTTTATTCAAAAGGTTTGCGGATATTGACGTTTTTGATATTGAATTGAACAGCGAAGACCCCAAAGAAGTTATTAAGGCGGTGCAATTATTGGAGCCGACTTTTGGGGGAATAAACTTGGAAGACATTAAGGCTCCCGAATGTTTTGAAATTGAAGAGACATTAAAGGAAACGATGAACATTCCTGTTTTCCACGATGATCAGCACGGAACGGCGATTATTTCTTGTGCAGCTTTATTAAATGCGGTAGAAATTGTCGGAAAAAAAATGTCGGAAATAAAGATTGTGGTTAACGGTGCGGGTTCGGCTGCAATTTCTTGCTGCAATCTTTATGTACGCGCAGGCGTTAAAAAAGAGAACATTACTATGTTCGATTCCAAAGGCTCCCTGCACAAGGGAAGAACGGATCTGAATAAATATAAAATAGCTTTTGCTTCCGATGAAGATAGGGGAACATTGGCCGATGCAATGAAAGGCGCCGATGTTTTTGCCGGTTTATCCATTGGCGGTGTTGTTTCTCAAGATATGATAAAAAGTATGGCAAAAAACCCCATTGTTTTTGCAATGGCAAATCCGGATCCTGAAATCACTTACGAAGAAGCTACGGCAGCCCGTGACGATATTGTGATGGCAACCGGCAGAAGTGATTATCCGAATCAAGTTAATAATGTTTTGGGTTTTCCGTTTATTTTCAGAGGTGCTTTGGATGTAAGGGCAAGTAAAATAAATGAAGAAATGAAAATGGCGGCTACTTTAGCTCTTGCCGGATTGGCAAAAGAAAAAGTACCTGAAATGGTTCTTCGTGCCTACGAGGGAGAAGAATTCTCATTCGGCAAGAATTATATAATACCCAAACCGTTTGACCCCAGGGTACTGTGGCACGTTGCTCCTGCTGTTGCAAAAGCTGCCATTGAAACCGGTGTTGCAAGAACTAACATTGAAGATTGGGATGCTTATCGAGAGCATCTGAAAGAAAGATTAGGGCTTTCAAAAGAAGTAATAAGGGTAATGATTCAAAAAGCCAAACGAGATCCTAAAAAAGTTGTTTACCCGGACGGTGAAGATGAGAAAATAATTCGTGCCGCGCACACAGTTGTAAATGATAATATTGCAAAACCAATATTGCTTGGAAATGAAAATACAATAAAGAGCACAATAAACGATTTGGGCTATGATGAAAATGAATTTGAGATAGTGGATCCCGCCAATAGCGTAAAAAAAGTTGAATATGCTGAAAAGTATTTTGATAAGAGAAAACGGAAAGGTGTTACTTTAAGGCAAGCTGCTCAACTTATGAATAAACCGAATTATTTTGGTCCTATGATGGTGGATGCCGGTGATGCAGATGCTTATATCGGTGGTTTGAATGCACACTATCCAAGAACAATTAAACCTGCGCTTCAGTGCATTGGTGTGAAAGACGGATTTAAAGTTGTTTCCGGACTTTATATTGTAATTTCTAAAAACGATGTCTATTTCTTTGCGGATACGACAGTAAACATAAATCCAACTGCCGAAGAATTAGCAGAGATTGCTGTTTCTGCCGCAGATACCGTTAGGGCATTTGATATCGTTCCCAAGGTAGCAATGCTTTCTTTCAGTAATTTCGGAAGTACGTCCGCACCCGAAGTTACAAAGGTGAACGAAGCGGTTAAAAGAGTTAAAGAGTTAAGACCGGATTTAATGATCGACGGAGAAATGCAGGCCGATACCGCCGTTGTTCCGGAATTAATAGAAAAAGATTTCCCTTTCAGCAATCTAAAGGGCAGGGCAAATGTTCTCATATTCCCTGACTTAAATTCGGGTAATATTGCCTACAAATTAATGGCAAGAATTGGTCAGGCAACCGTAATCGGTCCAATTTTAATGGGAATGAAAAAACCGATTCATGTATTGCAAAGAAATGCACCGGTAGAAGATATAATTAATATGACGGCCATTGCCGTGGTAGGAGCTAATTCGACGAAATAACATAATATGATTCTAAAATTAAAAACGCCGTTATAAATTGATATAACGGCGTTTTTTAATTAATGGGATTTTTAGAAAATAAATTTTTTGCAAAGACTGCGAATAATATCTGTTTTGTCTTAAAAAAAGATGCTGAAATAATCCGGCGGCTGCCGGACAGCATTACATTTTTTTACTTATGAGACAACCTCTTAACTATTTTAGTTATTCATTTTTTTTAAAAATATCTGATAAAGAAACTATTTTTTTGTTTCTTTAATCACTTTTGCATTTTCAACTAAAATCGGATATTTGTAACCGGCTCCAAAATCTTTATCAACAGCAACTATTCCTTCCATAATGACAATGGAACCAACAGAAACAACCTCATTGCTTGTAATTAATAAATCGAATTTTCCTTTGTAACTTGTGCCGTCTTGTATATGGATCCAATTTTTGCCCATAATTTGTCTATTAATTTTCGTTACTTTGCCCTGAACTTTTACGGTTTTACCTGCTAATGATTTTTTATTTGCAAATAATTTTTTTATGGTTATGCTTCCTTTAATCCTTTTGAAATTTACTTTGGTTTTTGTATCGCGTTTAATTTCAGGATGAGAAACAATATTAGCCGGGTTTTTTCTACTTGAAATTTTATCAACAAATAAAATAGATTTGAAAGTTTTATTCAAAGTTTTACTCTTAAAATTTTTCTTTTCTATACTTTGTGAATAAAAAAGAGTATCGCCTATGGCAACATCCGTTTTAGCGGAAGCAATCCAATATGTACTATCTTTTTCGGAAACTTTCAAAAATGTAAAACTGCCCGCATCTTGTTTCTTTTGAACTGTTACCATGTGAATTTTAATGGGGGCAATCTGTGCTTCTCTTGCAGGTTGGGTATTTTGTTTCGGCTTTTCCGTACACGAAGTGAAAGAAATTAAGAACAATATCGGCACAATAATTAATAATTTTTTCATAAAACAACCCTTTTTCTTTTTTAATAAAATTGTCTGTTCATATTATTGACAAGAAAAATGCCAATTAAAATTAGGTTGTAAATATAAAGGAAGATTAGAATATATGATAACTTTATTACCTAAAGATTAAAAAAACCAAGTTTCAGACAATTTTATTTTATCAATATTTCTTGTAATTGATATAATTTTAGAAACATTTCTCAATTTTCGGAAAATGCATGTTTATTATTTTAATATCGTAATAGATTAAACATTAATAAAAAGAAATGTACGGCTGCGATAAAGTGAAAGATACTTTTTCGGAAACAGCGGACCAAAACGCCGAAATAATTATCGAATATTTAAAGAATAAAGTAACTGATTGGATGGGTGGTCAAGAGCCGGATGACGACGTGACATTTGTAGTATTGAAAATGAAATAGAAACTGTTGGGTAGTCTCGGAGAAGTCCGATATAAGTGGATAAAACTTTCTTCATTCATTGCTTTTGTCATTAATTAGCAGGAAATCGGTATCTAAAATTTTTTAATAATATTTCAGATGTTCGTTCTTTTTTCATTTAAATTTTTATTCCGGGCGTCCTTCTTCATCCACTTGTTTGTGTCGGTTACTTTCTTAAAACCGAATTGCTCGTATAAACCGTGAGCATCTTTGGTCGCAAGAAACCAAGACTTAATTGACTGCAATTCGGGATGATTAAAAATTTCTTGTAACAATATTTTCGAAAGTCCTTTGCCTCTTTCTTCTTCCGTAACAAAAACATCCATCAAATAGGCAAAAACTACTTTGTCGGTTACTACTCTTGCAAAACCAATTTGCTTTTGATTAAGATATAAACCGAAACAAAATGAATTATCAATTGATTTTTTAACCTGTTCAATTGTTCTTCCTTTTGCCCAATAAGAATTTTTTAAAAAAGAATGAATTAAAGGCAAGTCTAATTTATTTTTGTCGGTAGAAACGTATAAATTTGAAATTGAGTCCATAAAATTCCTTTTTATGAAAAAATTATGGACTCAATTTAATAACTATTAAAATTAAATAATTTCCTTACTTAGGACAAAGTTGTCCGTATTTATTCGGTAGAAATTTCTTCTTTCTCTCTTTTTATATATTTATCCAAAGAATATTTACCCGCACCTATTATCAAAAGTGTGAGCATAGTGGCAATATAGAGTAAATTTATTTCATAACCCGGAATGCCAAATTTAGGGCCCGCTTCAACCATTATAGTTACGCTCATAATGTCAAATCCATTTGACAAGTTAACGGTGAACATTGCAACGAGCATATTTATAATTAAAATTATGCTTGCAATGGAAACAAAAGCGCCTATTAAAATGGCAATGCCGCCAAAAAATTCAACAATGCCTATAAGCCAAGAAAATGCTACTGCACCGGGGATGCCTACTTCCTGAAGTAATCTTAAAAATACATCGTGTCCCCAAGAAGTAAATAATTTTATGAACCCATGGTAAGCAAAACCAATTCCAATGATTAACCGTATTGGCAGCGGTCCCCAATCTTTTGAAAGATTTAACATAATAACACCTCTTGTTTATAAATAATTGTTAATGTGAATTATTATTTCCGAACAATCTTTTAAAAAAAATATAAGTAGTTATGTCTTAAAAATTCAATTTGTATAAAAAAAATTAAATGGCTAGCAGGGGACTAAAAAATGTAAATCGTAATAATATCATTCAAAATTTTGAACCTTCATTAATTTTCATAAAATAATAATAATATTAAAACAACAATGCAAGAAAAAACATAATAAAATATTTGCAATTGAAATACATCTATCGTATATTTACGATTAACGATAAAAGAATAATTAAAATGGCTTTTTCAAAAAAAGAAGAATTTACAAAAGATGATATCTGGCTTGCCGATGTTGCAAAAGCTCTTTCTCATCCTGCAAGAATTAAAATTTTAAAAATATTAACCGGATTGAATGCCTGTATGTGCGGTGATATTGTTGAACTTCTTCCCTTGTCTCAATCTACGGTATCTCAGCATCTAAGTGAATTAAAAAGAGTGGGGTTAATTACCGGAGTAATTGAAGGGCCGAAAGTATGTTACTGCATTGACAATAAAAATATACAAAAAGCAAAAAAAGAATTCGATAAATTATTTAAACAAGTTTGTACGTAGTAAAAGGAGGTACAAAAAATGGAAAGTATAAATAAATTAAAAAAAATCGTTAAAGAAAAATACGGTAAGATTGCCGCCGAAAAAAACGATAAAAGCAAAAGTACAACTTCCTGCTGCGGTACATCGGATATTCCGGATTATTCCGTTTTCAATGATGATTACTCGCAGTTAACCGGTTATGTAAAAGATGCCGACCTAAACCTTGGCTGCGGTTTACCGACGGAATACGCGGATATTAAAAAAGGCGATACCGTTTTGGATTTAGGAAGCGGCGCCGGTAACGATGTATTTGTCGCAAGACAGTTAGTCGGTGAAACCGGAAAAGTTATTGGATTGGATTTTACGGAAGAGATGGTGGAGAAAGCCAACATAAATAACGAAAAACTTCGGTATAAAAATGTTGAATTTAAACTCGGTGATATAGAACAAATGCCGGTTGAGGATAATTCAATTGATGTGATAATAAGCAATTGTGTTTTAAATCTTGTACCGGATAAACAAAAAGCTTTTACTGAAATCTACAGAACCTTAAAACCCGGCGCTCATTTTTGCGTTTCGGATATAGTGGTAAACGGTACATTGAATGAAGAACTTAGAAAGTCAGCGGAAATGTATGCCGGTTGTGTATCGGGGGCAATAAGCGAAGAAGAATACATCGGCAAAATTAAGGAACAGGGATTTAAAAATATTCAAATTAAGAAAAGAAAGAAAATTGAAATTCCGGAAAACATTCTTCGTGAGTTCCTTGACGAAGACGGGCTGAATTCTTATAAAAACAATATCGAAGGAATTTACAGCATAACGGTCACGGCAGATAAGTAATAATATGAAAAAGAAAATATTGATACTGTGCACAGGCAACACGTGCCGGAGTCAAATGGCTGAAGGATTTTTAAAATCATTTGATAATGAACTTGAAGTTTACTCGGCGGGAGTGAAACCCGAAGAAAGAGTAAACCCGAATGCCGTAAAAGCGATGAATGAATTAGGGATTGATATTAGCGGAGGCAGTCCGAAAGATGTAAAAGAATTCACAAATGATTCGTTTGATTATGTAATAACGGTATGCGATAATGCTAAAGAAACTTGTCCGGTTTTTACCGGAAAAGTAAAAGAACAATTGCACATCGGATTTGAAGACCCTGCTGATGCAAGAGGAAACGAAGAAGAAGTGCTTGCTGTTTTCAGGAAAGTGAGGGATGAAATTTATTTAAAATTTGATGAATTCTATAAAACGTTAATAAAATAAAGAATGAAAAGGGGAGAGCAACAAAGAAAAACTCCGCAGCGAGGGATTAGAAAAACTTTGTGATACGTTCAGCTCCTTCTTTCCATTCATCCGTAAAAGAAGAAAAAGACAGCAGAATTTACGGAGGAATAAGGAGAGAAATTAAAAAATTCCGCAAAACCAAAAACGTAACAACTAAAATAATATGTCAACTTTAACAAAAAAATTACATTTTTTAGATCGTTATTTAACATTGTGGATCTTTACGGCAATGCTTACCGGAGTTTTTTCGGGATATTTATTTCCGGGGATCTCTAATTTTTGGAGTTCTTTGGGCAGCGATAAAACAAATATACCTATTGCAATCGGATTGATTGTTATGATGTATCCACCGCTTGCAAAAGTTAAGTACGAAGAACTCGGCGACGTATTTAGAAATAAGAAAATACTCTTGCTTTCTCTCGTGCAGAACTGGGTAATCGGTCCTATTCTGATGTTTACCTTAGCTGTTCTTTTTTTACAAGATTATCCGCACTATATGGCAGGCTTAATTATGATAGGGCTTGCACGTTGTATAGCAATGGTTATTGTTTGGAATCGCCTGGCTAACGGGGACAGAGAATATGTCGCGGGACTTGTAGCTTTCAACTCTATTTTTCAAGTATTATTTTATTCATTGTTCGCTTACATATTTTTAACCCTTATCCCGGGTTGGTTGGATATTGCTTCATTTAAAATAGATATTACTATTTGGGAAATTGCGGAAACTGTTCTGATTTATTTGGGCATTCCTTTTTTCGGGGGAATGTTTACAAGATTTTATCTTCTTAAAGCAAAAGGAAAAGAGTGGTATAAAAAATTTACCCGGAAAATCAGCCCTTTAACTTTGTATGCTTTGCTGTTTACAATATTTGTAATATTTTCGTACAGAGGAGAGTACATTGTTAAAATACCGTTGGATGTGGTGAGGATTGCAATTCCTCTGATACTCTATTTTATAATAATGTTCTTGGTTTCATTTTATATGAGCAGAAAATTCGGAGCTGATTATCAAAAAACAACCGCACTTTCCTTTACAGCCGCAAGCAATAATTTTGAACTTGCTATTGTAGTTGCCGTGGCTGTATTCGGAATAAATTCGGGTGAAGCGTTCGCTGCAGTTGTTGGACCGTTGGTCGAAGTACCGGTTCTGATTTTGTTGGTAAATGTAGCATTAAAATTTAAGTTAAAGTACTTTGCAACAACATAAAATATTTTAGAAAAAAAATATCAAATAAGAGGATAATTAAAAAATGAAATGGTTAACAAACTTGGAAGAAGCTAAAAAAGAATCACTGAAAAATCGGAAGCCTATATTTCTTCAGTTTGAAATGGAGGGATGCGGCGGTTGTAAAAAATTATATGCGGAAACATATTCCGACCTTCAAGTTAAAGAAGAGATGAACAATTGGTTTGTTCTGCTCAAACTTGATTTGATAAAGGACAGGGAAATAAGAAGAGAATTTGCGGCTTATTGGACTCCTTCGTTCTACTTTTTGGATCACAACGGAAAGTCATACTTTAACTTCAACGGATATTTACCGCCCGATGAATTCCGTGTAATCCTTCGGCTCGGTTTTTCTGAAACGATGATACCGAAGGGTAAGTATTCGGAAGCGGTTGATGTTTTAAGCAAAGACCTTGAACAGTTTGAAGATAGTCCGTTATTACCTAAACTTTTAGTCCGGAGAGGAATTGCAGCATATATAAAATCAAAAGATAAAGTAATTTTTATGCAGACGATGAATAATGTACGCGTAAAATATCCTGACAGCTTAGAGGCGAAAATGTATTTTTGGGATGAGTAGCCGAAGAAAGTAAATTAAAAATAAAATTAAAACCTTATATTTGATATAAAAAATATATGTCTTCAAAACTTGTAGAAATAGAAACCCTCGGGAATATACTTTTCAAAAAAAATCGCAGATCAAAAAATATCAGCATCAGAATAAAACCGTTCACGGGTGCTGTTGTATCTTTGCCGTATTATGTCAGTTATAGAGCCGCCGAAGAATTTGTTTATTCAAAAAAAGAATGGATAAAAAAGAATTTGGAAAAAATAAAAAATGAGGAAAGCAAACGTCTGATTTTTGATGAAAATACACAATTCAAAACGCGGGACCACTTACTGAAAATAGAAGCAAATAATTCCGGTAAAATATCAACCTACGTTTCTAAATGGGCGATAAATGTAAAATATCCGAAGCAATTGGACGTAAAAGACGCCGAAGTACAAAATGCAATCAGAAAGGGCATAATAAAAGCCTTGCGAAAAGAGGCAAAAGAATATCTGCCTGAAAGAGTTGAAATACTTGCCGATAGATACGGTTTCAAGTACAATAAACTATTCATAAAAAATCTGCGCTCAAGGTGGGGAAGCTGCTCGGGTAAAAACAATATAAATCTTAATCTTCATTTAATGAAACTGCCTGATAGGTTGGTGGATTACGTAATTCTGCACGAACTTGTTCACACGGTTGAGAAGAATCACGGCAATCACTTTTGGGCAAGCCTTCAAGCGATAGTCGGAAATGCAAAAGCACTTTCAAAAGAAGTTAAAAGTTATTCTACGGTATGGTTTTGAAGCTGCTAAATTAGACTTGGGGAACCATTTACCTGCCGTAAACTCCTCTGTGGAAAATTCCGATTAACTTCCTTAATTTTCCGTTTAAGTTAAACGGACAAAATGAAGCGCAAAACTAAAAAATACAGTAATATTTCGGAAATATTTTCTTTTCCCGAAACACTGAACGAAGTTAAACTTCCCCTGTTTTTAATCAAAATCCAAGCCGGTTTCCTTTCCCGGCTGAGGACTGTATTGACAAAAAAACAGACCTTAACGAGTATGCCGTCAAGCATTCTTCGGCTGCATTTTTTATAACTTAATTCGCCCTGTTTTTTTGAAATTGAAATTGTTTTTTTTTTGAAATTATTTTAAAAAACATTTTAATATCATTATTTGTAATTTTTAGACTGAATAATAAGAACTAACTGATTTACCGGGCTATATGTCGCAAAATAAATACAACAATGAAAATGATATTAAGGAAGTTTATTCAAATAACTTTAGCAGTAATATTTGGGGAAACGTAATTCTGTTAAGCGGAGGTATAATTCTTTTCTTTATAGGCGTAATTTTATACGGCATTATTATTAATATAAATCAACCGTCGTTAAAGGAACAAATGGAAAAGAAAGGGGTTAAAAGCTTTAGTTCGCCGAACATTGTTATTGACAGACATAATTTTTCTTTATCTCTATACGAAGATACTTTGTTGGTTAAAACCTACAGAGCGGTATTCGGACAAAATGTAAAAGAGCCGAAAACCAAGAAAGGTGATTTGGCAACACCCGTGGGTGAATATAAAATTGCTGCAATTGATACATCAAATAAATATCATAAATTCTTTAGACTAAATTATCCGAATTTATCGGACGCGATGCGGGGACTAAGCAAAGGTATTATAAACCAAGAACAGTTTGACCAACTGAAATATGAATTTTATTACGCCGATTATCCCAAGCTGCATACGGAACTGGGAGGTAATATCGGTATTCATGGTATCGGTAAACTAAATTTTATATTTAAGAATCTGCCGTTTGTATTTAATTGGACTAACGGTTCGATAGCAATAAGCGACGAGGATATTGACGAACTATATACGGTAATTAAAAAAGGTGTTAAAGTTGTCATTAAATAATAAATATATAAACTTGATTATTTTAAGTTCCCTCTTAATTGTCGGCGGATGCAGCAATAAACAAAATAAGGAAAACTCAACAACTCTAATAAAAAAATACGATTCCCGCGAATTTTTATTAAAGCAAGTACAAAATGTTTTGGGAAAAGATATTAACTTTGCGGTAAAGGGAAATTTTGTCAATAAAAACAATTTGGAAATAGCAGCCGCTAAAGAGATAAACAATACGGATACAACAGGAATTCAGTTCTTTTTATTAGAACTAAAACGGTCAGAGCTTTCAGTTATTAGAAAAACCAAAATATTAAACGGCTCTTTAACCAAAGCGCTGACAAATAAAATTAAATTTCCTTTTTATAATTACGATCTTCTTTACTATAACTCCAACGATTACTATTTGGGCAGCAGAGGCGGTGAGCAGTTTTCGTATATAATCAATTTTAAAGAAAACGAGACTTATTATTCGCATATAGTTTCCGTATCCAAAAAAATCGAGCAAATTTATATCTCTAAAAATGTAACGCGTAACGGAATAAAAAACTTTTTTATAAGTAATGCAAGAAGAGACTTTCCGAACATAAAGATCAGTAAAAATGATATAAACATTTATGAATATATTCTGTAACAGTTTAGTAATTTCCGCTTATAAATGAAAAACAAATTTTATATAATAATAACTTTAATTTTATTACTCGGCATCAATTCGTATGCCCAAAATGAAGAACGGTATGAACTTAAGTCCATTAACTTCGAAGGAAATCAAGAATATTCTTCCTCGGTACTCGATTATGTTATTTACTCGCAAGAAAGCCCCTGGTGGTTTTGGAAATTTGTACATTCAATCACGGGGTTCTCGCGCGGGGCATCGTATTACGACTCAACAAATGTTCAAAAGGATATAGACGCACTAAAAGGTTATTATTTTTCAAACGGTTTTTTTAAAGTAGATGTGACAAAAAAAACCGAAATCGATACATCAAGCAAAAATGTCTGGCTCACCTATTACATTAATGAAAACAAACCGGCTTATTACGGGAAAATAAGTATCTTCGGCATTAATGATTTACCTCCCGAAATTAAATCCGCCATACGAAATGATATTACAGTTGATACTACCAAAATATATTCTCAGAGCTTGTTGGCAAGTAACATTGACAAGGCATTCAGCACACTGCTTAACACGGGATATATGTCCGCATCATTTGACAGCACGCTTATTTATTTAGATACTCTTAAAAATAAAGCTGACATCAACGTTTACTTTACAACAGGAAAACGATATAGAATCAGCTCGATATTAATTGAAAAAACAGGCGCGGGTGCTGATTTGGTTGAAAATAAATTACTTAAAAAAATTAGTGGTTTTCAACCGGGAGATTTATACGACCTTGAGAAAATAAGACTGAATCAAATAAGACTCTTTCGTACAGGTCTGTTTAATACCGTTTCACTTTCAGGCGTGAAAAAGGATACATCCGGCAATCAAGTGCCGTTAAAACTTCAGGGCAATATCAGCCTGATGAACGAACTTTCTCCTGAAATAATTATTAATAACCAGCAAAATGCTTTCAACCTTGGACTTGGTGCTACTTATATAAGAAAAAACTTCTTCGGCGAAGCAAGAAAAATGACACTGAGTACCTCGTTCGGTGTACGGGATATTTCCCAGGTTAACTTTGGCGATATATTTAAAAAATTCTCTTTCAGAGATACAACGCTTCTGGGTTACGTAGACGCCAGATTAAAATTCGATCAACCGTATCTGTTCGGTAAAAATATATTCGGTACTTGGGAAAATTATGCTACCATCAACAAACAAAGAAACTATAATAACACAATCTACGGAAGTAAACTTACTTTTGAATTTGAACTTCCGAGATATACCTTGGTCAACTTTCTAAGTATTTTCTACAACATAGAACAATCCAATGAAATTTACAGAAACTATAACGACAGTCTGTCAATAAAGACCATATCATCTTTGGGTGTAAACTTCGGCTCTACCACAATAGACAGTTTGCTCTTTCCCACACGAGGTTACAACCTCTCATTTCAAATTGAAGAGGCAAATTCAATTCCTTATTTACTTACAAAAATAAGAGGAAACAGATTTGAGGGAGCACTTTTTTATAAATTATTAATTACCCATTCAATGTATTTTAATCTTTCCCACGAAAGGAATTCAATATTGGCATTTAAAACAAAATTAGGGAACGTACAAGCTTATGTCGGCGATTATTCGGGGATACCAATCAATAGGACATTTTATGCCGGAGGCAGTAACTCCATCAGAGGATGGAGGGCAAATGAACTTGTTCCGAAAGGTACGCCGGTTTTAAGAACCGGAATAAGACGAGGCCCGAACGTTAAAGGAGGAACTTTTTTACTTGAAACCTCTCTTGAATATAGATACAGATTTCTAAATAATTACGGACTTACTTTTTTTGCCGATGCGGGAAATACCTGGCTCGGGTATAAGCAGTTCAGGTGGGACCAAATGGCTGTTGCAGTGGGTGTGGGATTCAGGTATTACACATTGGTTGCACCATTGAGAATAGATTTTGGGTTCAAATTTTATAACCCTAACGACAAAAGATTTATTTTTGATAAAAATGTTTGGAATAATTTTGTAATTCAATTTGGGATCGGCGAAGCATTCTAAATATAATTCAGCCGTAAATTTTAAAATCTTTCTTCTCAACTTCCGCACCGGTCGGTTGAATCTGCCTGCGTAAACAGTTAATTTTTTCATTGGTTAACAGTTGAAAAATCGTTATTTTTATATTCTTTAAAA
>CAZAOG010000031.1:0-10803 GCA_964486645.1 uncultured Ignavibacteriaceae bacterium
CCGCCACATTAGAAGGCGCGGTATTGAGCGGGAAACTTGCAGCCGATATGGTGCAATCTGCCGGCGGCTAATTGTCATTTGTGTTTAACTATTTGTAATAAAAGGCTGTCTCAAAAAACGAGATTTATTTTAACCGTTTCTCCCAAAGGAATGACAAAGTCAAACGGTTTTCCCTACTTTCTGAAACAGCCTCTTTAGAGATAAAATTACAGCCCAAAAACCGACCGCTGTTACAGTCCTTCTCTGTCAATCATAAACACCAGTGTTGCCATTGCTGCCGAACCGAGCTCAAATTCTCTGGGGTGAATTATGCTGAATTGGTCGTTATCGGAATGATGATAATCAAAGTATCTTTGTCCTTCCGGGGAATAACCTATTCTTGCTTTTGCGGATTTTATACGACCGACATCCGCGCCGCTGCCGCCTTTTCTTACCTGCAAAATTCCCGTTTTATTTAAAATGGGCAGCCAAGATTTAATTTTAACAATAGTCAAAGAATCGGAATCAATACTGAATGCTCTCGGTGCGCCGCTGCCGGCGTCGGCTTCTATTGCCGCAATGGTTTTTTGAAAAGACGAATCCGCGAAGCCGCCGTAAACTTTGGCGCCTCTCATACCGTTTTCTTCGTTAATAAAAAGTACCACTCTAATTGTTCTTTTGGGTTTTATGTTCAATCTTTTGAATAAGTCCAAAACTTCCATAGATTGTATGGAACCTGTTCCGTCATCGTTTGCGCCCACACCTAAATCCCAACTGTCAAAGTGACCGCCTACCGTGATAATTTCATCAGGCAGTTCACTTCCTTTTATCTCACCGATTACATTGTAAGATTTTGCATCGGGGAACCATTTGCTGTTTAATTTAAAATTAACTTCAAGATTCGGATCTTCTTTTAGAGCTTTTCTCAAAAAGTCGGAGTCCAAGTAACCCACGGCAACGGCAGGTATTTTTTTCACTTTTCCGCCGTAAATGGTCACACCCGTGTGCGGGTTATTATCAAATTTAGTAGTAATCGAGCGCAGAAGTAAACCTACCGCGCCGTATTTTGCGGCGCTGTCAGGTCCGAACACCCTGTAGTTCCAAACGCCGCCGTAACCTCCGGAATATAACCCCTGGTCCATGGGGCGATCGAAAAACACAATTTTTCCTTTTGCCCGGTCTTTTTTTGCCCTTAATTCCTCAAAACTTTTAACGGATAATATTTTACCCTGAATTCCTTTTTCCCCTGTTGCTATGCTTCCGCCCAAGGCTCTGACGATTAGTTCTCTGCCGTTATATCTTTTTGAAGAAACAATGTTTGCTTCCTCCACATTTCCCCTTTCCCAATGCGGTACCATTACCGGTTGAAGCCAAACTTTATCAAAGCCCAACTCTTTCATCTTTTTTTCGGCCCAGTAAATTGCTTTAATTGAATTTTCCGAACCACTTAATCTCGGCCCGATATCCGTTAGTTCTTTTAGAAGATAATATCCTTTTCTGTCTTCAAGTGCTTTTCTTACAAACTGCTTTGCTACTTTTGAATATTCCGAAATTTTAGTTTTATCTAAAGTTTGTGCCGTAGAATTTTTAACCAAAAAAGAAGAGGTTATTATTAAAGTTAATGCCGCCAACAATAATGAGGGAAATTTTTTCAATTGTATCACCTTTAATTATTTATTAAATAGAAATATGTGTGTTATTAAACTTATTTGGTTTTCATTTTAGAGATAAAACACAAAGTATTAAAAATTTATTTTAAAGACCAAATAATTGTGATAAAATAATTTTATCTTTCGGTCATCATATTAAGCCTAAATTTTTGAAATTGTAAAAATCATCATCCGGAAAAAAAATCATTTTTTAATTTGATTTTGATATTAAACGTTATGATAAACATCGAATATAATTCTAAAAACAAATATCCTAATGAATTTAAAAAAGGACGTAAAGCAAATAAACTTTTAAACGAAAAGAGTCCCTATCTGCTGCAACACGCCCATAATCCGGTAGACTGGTATCCCTGGGACAAAGAAGCTTTCGATAAATCAAAAAAAGAAAATAAACCGATTTTCCTTTCTATCGGTTATTCTACATGCCACTGGTGTCACGTGATGGAAAAGGAATCGTTTGAAGATTCAGCAGCTGCCGATATTTTAAATAAATATTTTATTTCCATTAAAGTTGACAGAGAAGAAAGACCGGATATTGATAACATTTATATGACGGTTGCCCGGATGCTAACCGGCAGCGGAGGCTGGCCCTTAACAATAATTATGACTCCCGACAAGAAACCTTTTTTTGCCGGAACTTACTTCCCGAAAGAAAACAGATTCGGCAGACCCGGTTTGATGGAGATTTTAACGCAAATTGCCGTCGCTTGGGAGAAAGATAATAACAAAATTATATCTTCCGCAAATAAAATTACCGATGCCGTTAAACAGGTTTCAATTACCGCTGCCGGTAGTGATAATATTTCTTTGGATTTAATAAATAAATCCGTTAAAAATTTTACGGATAATTTCGATATGGAATTCGGTGGTTTCGGAACGGCACCAAAATTTCCGTCACCCCACAATTTGTTGTTCCTTTTAAGGCAGTACGGCAGCACTAAAAATTCTTCTATTTTAAAGATGGCGACAACGACTTTGGATAAAATGGAAGAAGGCGGAATTTTCGACCAATTAGGTTACGGATTTCACCGTTATTCCACGGATAAAAATTGGCTTGTTCCACATTTTGAAAAAATGATTTACGACCAGGCTATGCTTGCTATGGCTTATACCGAAGCATTTCAAATAACAAAGGCTGAAAGATATAAAGAAACCGCCGAAAATATTTTCAGATATGTTTTACGCGATATGACTTCTCCCGAAGGCGGATTTTATACAGCAGAAGATGCCGACAGCGAAGGGGAAGAAGGTAAATTTTATTTTTGGACTTATCACGAGCTTCAGAAATTATTAACGCCTGATGATTTTGATATTTTTATTCAAACTTTTAATGTTGAAAAGAACGGAAATTTTGTAGATCAAATGAAAGGTAGGAAAGACGGAAATAATATTTTACACAGGTCGAAATCCTATTCGGAATTGGCAGAAATATTTAAAATCCCGAAAGAAAAGCTGATTGAAAAATTAAGGACAATACGCGAACAACTATTTGCCGTAAGAGAAAAAAGAGTTCATCCTTTTAAAGACGATAAAATTCTAACTGATTGGAACGGACTGATGGCAGCGGCGCTTGCCCAGGCCGGAGGAGTGTTTGAAAATAAAAATTATATTTATGCCGCCGAAAAAAATATCAATCTTTTATTTGAGAAATTATTAAAAAAAGACGGAACACTTTTCCACAGATACAGAAACGGAGAAGTGAAAATCGAAGCTTATCTTGACGATTACTCATTTATTATCTGGGGTTTGTTGAATTTATATGAATCAACATTTAAAATCGAATATTTAAGAAATGCTTTGAGCTTCAACAATATTTTGATAAAACATTTTTGGGACGATAAAGACGGAGGCTTCTTTTTTACTTCCGACCGGTCTGCTGACTTATTGACAAGGCAAAAAGAAATTTACGACGGTGCAATTCCTTCCGGTAATTCTGCGGCAATGATGAATCTTGTAAGGTTGTCAAAAATTACCGGTGATACAAAACTTGAAGTTATGGCTTCAAAATTATCAAAAACTTTTTCAGAAAATGTCGGGAAGTATCCTATGGGATATTCTCAACTTTTATCGGGTGTTGACTTTGCACTCAGACCGTCTTTTGAAATAGTAATAGTTGGAGAAAAGGACAATCCCGTTACTAAAGAAATGATTAATGAAATAAATAAAAAATATATTCCCAATAAAGTTGTTCTGCTGAAATCGGATGAAAAAGACACGGAAGGGATTTCACTTTTTGCACCATTTACCAAGGGACAGGAAAAATTGAACGGAAAAACAACTGTTTTTGTCTGCCGTAATTATGTTTGCAATCTGCCCGTAACGGAATCTGAAAAATTAGCACAACTGTTAAATGAGGAGTAAGCACTCAGCCTAATTATAAAATTGCAGATGGCTAAGAACAATCAAAACTCTTTCACCAAACCTGAGTATTTCCTCTCGATTTTAAATCCGAATCTGTAAAAATATTCCGGATGGAAGAAACCCGTTGTTACCGATTTGTATCCTTCGCTTCTCAACCTGTTGAAGAGTTCATTCATCAATCCTTCACTTACCCCTTTGTGTCTGTATCTCGAAGAGACGACTATTTTTTCCATGTGCACCGTTGATTCATCTCTTGTAGAGTAATACAAACCGCCGATAATGTAACCTCTTTCGGAAAGTGCCACCAGGAATTTATGATTGCTTCTGAAGTTCACCAATAAATTGGAATTGATAAATAATTGATGAAGACGCGATATCTCTTTTGGAGTGGTAGGTTTGCGTATATAAAATGTATTTCCGTCGTAGTCCTCGAGTTCAACAACAAGATTTGATAATTCTGTTCCTTCGGCTTTTGTTTTTAATAAAGCAGCTGAATCGGACGGCTTTAAATATGGATAATTCAATCTTGCTAAAAAGAAATCTTCTTTTTCATTCAGCTTAAAATTATTTTGAATTGTTGAAAGAAGAGAAAAATATTCCTCTTTACTTATAAGTTCTCTTCGCTGTTTCATTGCAATATCGTTCAAATAATTTTGTAATTTTTCACCGGATTCGGCAAAAGCCGTTCTTATAAAAAAGCGTGTCCTCGATTCGGGAAATTTATTTTCCAATTCAGAAAGTCTGTATGTGTCTGTTAAATCGTAAAGCATCTCCGCCTGCGCCTGTATGGAAGCGTCACGGTTAAGTTCGTACCAGCGGTGAAATCGTTTAATTGCGAAGAACAATCTGGTTGGAATAAATCCTTCACATTCTATTTTTTTAATGTACTCGTTTAGCTGAGTTTTAATAGTTCTTAAATTTGCGGCGTTAAATTTTTCAATATATTTTTTCTTGAATTCTTTTAGTATTTCCAGTCCCTTCTCTTCACCCTCGGCAGATATTATGCCTGAGAAAACAAAATTCCAAATTTTCTTATTTTTTAAGAACGGATATTGGCGGCAGGTTTGATCGATAAAATAAAGGTTAAAATTATTTAGAAACTTCAAGATGGAATTTGTCCTTACTCTTTCGCTAATCGAAACTATTCTTGTACCGATGTGATAATCGTGAGGCGAAATAATAATGTTCATCGGCGAGGGATCCGCCAAAGCCATTTTGTATCCGGTCATCTTCCAAAAACGGTAGTAAGAAGCCGATGCACGCCAGACAAAAAACAGCCAGATGTTTTTCAGTCTTTCGGTTTCGCTTTCAACAAGTTTTCTGGTTTTTCTGTGCAAGAATTTTGCGACGGTATCGCCCGTAATAAATTCTTCGCTCCAAATATTCAGTTCCTGCCAATATCCTCCGAAGTCTTCTACAAGTTTTTGTCCCGCGAGACCTGAGCCTGCTAAAATAAGCCAGTTTACTTCTTCCTTAATTTTCCTCAAAGGAATTTTTTTGTTCAAGTTGAGGACAAAATCAAATGCGCCCTGCAGCCTTGTTTGTATGGAAACTCTGTAAACGGATTTATCGTGATACGTACCTAAATGGCTGACCCAAACACCGCCGGGCAAAATGTCGTTCAAAGAAATTCTTATTCCTTTATAGAGTAGAAATATTGCTTCTCTTAAAATTGATGTGCTTGAAATTGCTTTTATAATTCTTTTTTTATCCTGCGGCTCAATATCTTCTTCCGTAATAATTATATCAAGCCAAGAGTATTCTTCCGAAGTTTCAGGGTCGACGGCAACGGTTTGGTTTTTACCGAGCCAGTTTCTTAATCCTTTGCGCAGCAAATTCCTTTCTTCTCGTGCAATATTATTTATTTCTTTTCTTTCTTCCAGTAATTGATACTTAACGAACAGCTGCCTAATCCTTAAATAAGAGATGGGGTGTTTAACACCGTAACAAGAAAGCAGTTTGAACAGAGAAGGAATGGAGGTCTTTGTAAATCCTTTTTTTCTTTTTTCATTTTTTATTTCGTTTTCAAGTGTTTTTTCTATTGCATCTAATTTGTCTTTACCTCTTGAATAATCGACAAAATCTTTAATAAGTTTGCCGTCAAAAATATTATAATCAAACCGGACATATTTACCCAACAGATCAGCGAACCCTTCTTTTTTAATCTTACTTGCGGCAAGCAGAAGCATCTTCCGTCTGCTGCTTAGTTTTGATGCTATTTGCGGACGTTGTAAAAGTTGGACGGCTAAATTGTAATTAGGTTCAAACTCATTGTCCAAAACAAAATCCAGATAGTCCAGTGCAATTGAATTATCGGAGGATAAAGTCGACTGCAAAAGTGCGGCGCATAAATGCAAACCTTCAAGAGAGACTTCCATTGCATTTTTAATTTTTTTAATCTTTCTTCTGAAGCTTTCTTTTATTGTGGGTTTGTCGTTTGGTTTAATGAATTCAATTTTATCAAAATTGTAATCCTTTCTGTGCCATTGATAAATAGGGTCTCCCGTAAAGTCGGTAAAATTTGTATTCCCCAACCAATAGGAAGGCGTTGTTAACAATGCCTGAAAATCTATATAATATTCTTTTATGTTGTAAAGATAACTTCCGATTCGGTAAGTGTTTGTTTCTCCTTTTACGGCTTTAACTTTTAATGATAATTTTAATTTCGGTATATTTATTCCGTTTTTATCAAGCAGAATATCTCTGTTTAAGATTCCTTTTTCCCTTAGGAACCAGTTAGGTATTTTAATTTTGATGTCACCCAATTTTAACTTCGTATAATTTTCTTTATACATCTTTTCGATTACATCTTTAAAATTCTGCTCGATTATTCTTCTTTTATAAGTATTTTTTGAAGTCAGTTCGCCAAACTTGTCTGAAAATGATCTGTCAACAATTCTAAAGTCGATAATTCTTTCGAAAGGAGCTAAAAATTTATTTACGGTTACAATTACAGAAGAAAAGAATTCCTGAATTTGCGAGTTATCCATATTTTTTAGATTAGTGGTTTCATCTTCGTAATTCGGAACTATTAAAACCGTGTTGTAGGGTCTGTGGTCGCCGACTAGGAAGACTTGCTTAACCGAGTCGATATCGCGGAAATAATTTTCAATTTTCTGCGGGGCAACGGTTTCTCCTTTTATGTTTTTATAGATTTCTTTTTTTCTGTCTATAATTTCCATAAAACCATTATCGTCCATTTGCATTATATCTCCGGTGGGCAGCCATCCGCCTTTAAGGAATGTTGAACTTTTCGGCTCACCGAAGTACCCAGTCATTACATAATCGCCTTTAATTAAAAGTTCTCCGTCCTTTGCAATCTTTATATCTATTCCCGGAAGTTTTGCGCCCAAGCTGTTGGGAATATATTTACCGGGAGGCGTCATCGTAATTCCGCCTGTTGCTTCTGTCATTCCGAATCCGCTCATCAGTTCTACGCCGTATTTTTTGAAAAACGTAAATATTTCGGAAGGTAAAAACCCTGCGGCGGATAGTCCCCATTTAAGTTTTCCGCCTGTAGTTTCTTCAACAATTTGTTTTATCGATTTTTCGTCGGCAGTTTCTACATCCACTCTTTCGCAAATATGCTCGTAAAGTTCTATCCATTTTTTCGGGATGCTGATAAAAACGGTAGGCTTAACCTTTTGCATATTTAGAAGCATCGTATCGGCGGAAGGATTTTGCATAAAGATATATTCTGCTCCCCAGAAAATGCTTCCCATCATTTCCAAATAACGTCCGAATGTATGAAACAACGGCAGGTATGCGAGGAATCTGTCGTGTTCGCCGATCTCAGGCAGAGCAAGCGCCCGGCAAAATCGCTTGTAAATAATATTCATATTTGTGAACATAATTCCTTTGGGTTCGCCGGTAGTTCCCGAAGTGTACATTATTGTTGCCAGGGATTTGGGAGTTACATTTTTCTCTATCTTTTCAATTGAACCGTCTTTGTATTTGCTCTTCAATGAAAGGAACTCATTAAAGTTCAGCACCCAACTCTCCGAACTGCTTTCTTTAATGATTACCGCTTTTTTCAAATAAAGTAACTGGCTTTTTATAGATTGAAGTTTGGTTAACTGCTTTTCACCGGTTACAAAAATGTATTCCGCTTTTGTTTTATTTAATATATATACAATATTTTGCTGAACGGAATTTGCCGGTATCATAACATTTACAATTCCGGACGTAAGACAAGCAATATCCAGTTGCGCCATCTCTAAAGAATTAACCGTAAAAAAAGCAACCGGACTTTTATTGTTGTTATTTAACAGTACGTTTAACGATTTTTTATAGCTGCTAACGTGTTCGTTTACATCTTTCCAACTATAGTCGTTTTCCGTTTGTCCGTGCAGAACTTTGAAAAGAGTTTTGTCACCGTAATCTCTCACTCTTTGATTGAAGAGAGTAGATACTTTAAAATTACTTTCAAGAATTAAATTTTTTATCAGTTTTTCCCAGCTTGTTTCTCCGTAAATTTTATTTAGAAAATCACTTACTCTGAATAGATTTAAGTACTCGTGTGCCAAGCTGTTGAAATTCTTTTTATCGGTCTTTAATTTTTTTAACAGGTAATTACCAAAATTGTAGTAAATGTCTTTATTTAATTCTGCTGCAAGGTCGGATGCAAGCTTACCCTGAAAAACCGAAGAAAATATATCGGTGAGTAAGGATGCAATATTTTTTTTTCTTTTAAATAAATCATTTGATGTGATCTTTTCTAAATATGAGTTTAATTGTATCAGGGTTTTTTTAAGCTGTTCGGTTTCAAAGGCGGATTTACCGGCAAAAAAAAGGTCGCGGATTTTTAAAAGTTCTTTATTCATTAAAATTATCTTTTATAATTTTTTAGTTCTTAGAAAAGAATATCAAGAATTATTAAAATTAAGGGCTGCTAAATTTTTTTTAACAGCCCTTAAATAATATAGGATATATGAGTTCACTTAAAAAAAGTTAAAAACCGCTAAAGCGGTTACAAATTTATTATTGATTATATTAACACCCGGCTTAAGTCGGGTGCTAATAACAACTTAGACAAATCATTAACCGTTTTAACGGTTTATGAATTTCTGAATATACAAAATAATTGCCACTTTAAAGTGAACTCATATATTACTAATATTATTCCGATTTAGCTGCTATATCTTCCAGCATAGCTGTTGTTAAGGATTTCGGTCTTTCAATGGGATAACCGAGTGCCCTGTCCCAAATAATATTTGCCGTAACTCCAAGAGCACGACCAATGCCGAAAAGAACGGTATAAAAATCATACTCTTTTAACCCGTAATACCATTGGATTACGCCCGATTGTGCATCGACGTTCGGCCAAGGATTTTTTGCTTTACCTTGTTCTACTAAAATATCGGGTACAACTTTGTACAGAACATCCACGTATTTGAACAGGTTGTCATCGGGTAAGTGCTTCAGGCAAAATTCTCTTTGTGCTTGGTAGCGCGGGTCTGTTTTGCGCAATACCGCGTGACCGTAACCGGGAATAACCTGACCTGAATTCAACGTATCCCAAACGAATTTTTTCATTTGTTCTTCGGTGGGAATTTCTCCGCCCATTTTATCCCGCACGCCTTGTATCCAGCGAAGGACTTCCTGATTTGCCAATCCGTGAAGGGGTCCTGCCAAACCGTCCAACATAGCTGAAATGGAATAATAAATATCCGACAAAGCACTTGCCACCAAATGCCCGGTATGTGCACTTACGTTTCCGCTTTCGTGGTCGCTGTGAAGGATAAAATACATTCTTGCTACGTCGTCGTACGGTTTATCAATCCCCATCATGTGGGCAAAGTTGCCGCCCATATCTAAATTTGGATCAGGGTCAATAATATCTCCGTTTTTATATTTGAGCCGGTATATAAATGCCGCAATTTGCGGCAGCTTAGCCAAAAGATTTAATGCGTCTTCGTATGTCGGATCCCAGTAATCCATTTTATTCATACCGGCATTGTAAGCTTTAACAAATTCGGACTCTTTTTGAAGAGTAAGTACTGCCGCAGAAAACATTGTCATCGGATGAGTGTCTTCGGGCATTGCTCTTAAAACGTTAAAAACATATTCCGGTACAATTTTTCTTTTGTTGAATTCTTCGGCAACGGCTTTTACGTCATCTTCAGTAGGAATATCACCTGTTAACAGTAAATAATAAAATCCTTCAACCAATGGCATTTCAAATCCCGGAACTTTTGGTAATTTTTCCAAAGTTTCAGGTATGGTATATCCTCTGAATCTGATACCCTCGAACGGGTCCAGGTAAGATATATCGGTAGTTAAACATTTAACACCGCGTATACCGCCGATTGCCTGTGCAATGGTAACGTCTCCAATTTTAACCGAACCGTGTTCTTTTAACAATTTAGTTGTTCTGGGACGCCATCCTTGAATTTTTTCGTATAGTTTTTCTTTTAAATTAGACATTGTTTACCTCCGTAATAAAAATTTGCAGTCTGTGATGGATCTAAAATAATCTGAGGGCGAGTAAAACATAATAAGTAAATTCGCAACACAATATTACTCTTCTGAGATTTTACAAAAAATAAAATATCCATTTTTTCCCCTTATACAGTACTGCAATATACAAAAAAAAAGAATTTTTAGTTAGCTATTTTTTAAGAGAATTCAAGATTTCCATAAGGGATTGTGCCTTGTCGGTTTATTTGTTTATAACAAACGAGAATTGTTTTAACCGTTTCAACGGTTTTCCCTACTTTTGAGACAAGCTCTTGTTCTGCAACAAAGCGGCTTCAATTTTAAATATCATTTTAGCATTTATAGTTTAAATAAT
>CAZAOG010000031.1:10903-24288 GCA_964486645.1 uncultured Ignavibacteriaceae bacterium
GCAACAAAGCGGCTTCAATTTTAAATATCATTTTAGCATTTATAGTTTAAATAATTAATTCTAAATTTGATGCCTAATAATAAAAAAATAAAGTATGAACCAGAAAGCAAAATTTTATGTTGATAAACTTGAATTACAGAAGCATCCCGAAGGAGGTTACTATAAAGAATTTTACCGCAGCGATGAAATCCTTTATAAAGATAATTTGCCAAAAAGGTTCGGCGGTGAAAGGAATATTTCAACTTCAATTTATTTTTTGCTTGTCGAAGAAAACGTTTCTCTGTTCCACAAAATTAAATCGGATGAGATCTGGCATTTTTATGACGGGTCTGCAATAAAAATTTATACTTTAAAAAATGATGGTATATTATCGGTTAAATTATTAGGCAAAAATATAGATTGCGGTGAGTCATTGCAGATTGTTATTGAAAGGTCCGCGTGGTTTTGTGCTGAAGTTGTTGATAAAAAATCTTTTGGATTGGTCGGGTGTACGGTTGCTCCGGGATTTGATTTTACCGACTTGGAATTGGCCGAGAGGAATGATCTCCTTGAAAAATTTCCGGATCATAAAAAATTGATAGAAGGATTTACAAAAAGTTGATTTTATAATTCTTGTATTATTATCATCAAAATATTTAATAATATTGAATATTTGGTTAGTTATGTATAATTTTTTGGGAACAATATGGAGGAGTTTATAGATCGTTTATACTATCGAATACAGAACAAAATCACTTTAAAGGTTTTACCATTTTTAGTATAAATAATATCTTTAGAAAGATAGTTGGCGTATTTGTTTTACCGGCAATATTCATTTACGCTGTATTAAATTTAGGCTTAATCTCCAAACCCGAAGCTAAAATTAATAGAGCTATGTGGATTGGAAGCTCTATTACCATAAATTCTTATCTTAAAAATTCAGATAACCTTTATTCAAACAACAATCGATACACAGCCGTCCAATCTATTCCCCGGGATTCAACCGATAAATTAAAAACGGCTGACTCTCTGAAAGTATCGCAGGATTCCTTACTTAATAAAAATAAATCTGTTCCGATAGATAAAGACTCACTTAAATTATATCTGATGTCCGTTGATTCAACAGCAAGGTTGGAGAATCTAAAATACAAACCCGATTATTCTATGTTTGTAAAAGCAAGATTCAAAAGGATATCTCCGCTTTTTCTTCAACCTTCTCCAACTTACAGAACAAGAACGGTTGATATTGATTCAACCGGAAAGTTTGTAATAATAAAAGAATTTGTCTACGGTATTCAGTCAAAAATTTCATTAAGAATTCCTATTGACGAATATATCGGTTATCAATTGGAAAATAATAAAATAAATGAATGGGAAAAGTTAGTAGGCAAATATGAATTTAGGTCGTCCACCAAGGAACTGGGGCAATTAATAAAAGACATCACAAACTTTGAGATTCCTTTACCGAGCGTAGGTGTGTTAAGCATTTTCGGACCGCCTAAAATAAGTTTGAAAATCGGCGGCGCCGTTGATATACAGGGTTCGTACAAAAGCGAAACTACACAAGGTGTAACCGCATCGCTGCTTGGCAATACAAGAAGCACGCCTGATTTTAAACAGCAGGTTCAAATTAATGTGAAAGGAACCATCGGCGATAAGCTTAACATTAATGCCGACTGGAACACCGAGCGTACATTTCAATATGAGAATCAGTTGAAAATAAAATACTCCGGCTATGAAGATGAAATAATTCAAAGTATAGAAGCCGGAAATGTTGCACTTCAAACTTCTCCTTTGGTTGGAGGCAGCGAAGCTTTATTCGGTTTGAAAGCAAAATTTAAATTTGGACCTTTTTCGTTAACTACTATTGCAAGTCAAAAGAAAGGCAAAATTAAAACCGTAAACGTTACCGGAGGTTCCACATCATCGAATTTTTCTATTAGGGCATACGATTATTCAACCAACCATTATTTTGTGGACACTTTATATGCCAGCCAGAATCCGGAGCTGAATTTATTCTACAATTATTACGGACAACCGACGCCGGTGATAAATCCCAAATACCGCATAAACAATATCGAGGTTTGGAAAAGTGTTAACGGCGTTGCAATTGACCGCTCTAAAGAAAGAAGTGCAAACGCTTATATCAATTTACCGCCGTTATCTGCCGGAGAAAGATACCCTGATAACCTAAGAGCGGATTTGGGAGAACCTTTACCCGGGAAGACAGAAACAGGCAGGTTCAAACTGTTAACGCCCGGTGTTGATTATGTTCTGCACCCCGAAACCGGTTTTATAACTTTTAACACACAGGTTCAAGACAACGATATTCTTGCCGTTGCTTACAGAGTTGAGAACGGCCCTTCCACTACGGACGATCAGTTTTACGGCGAGTTCTTAAATTCGGCGGGTGCGGATACTACTTCCAAACTTGTGCTGAAATTAATAAAGCCGCGTAACTTACAGCCCGGCGGAGATTTTGCCCAAGCGTGGAAGCTGCAGCTTAAAAACATATATCCGATCGGCGGAAGAAACATTAAAAAGGAAGGTTTTGAGTTTAAAATTAAATATCAGATAGACGGGCAGGACCCGGTTACGGAACTGTCAACTCCTTCCGGTCCGGTAAAATTATTGAAAGCATTCGGGCTGGATTTTATTGACCAATCAAACAACCCTAATCCCGATGATATATTCGATTACAGACCGAGCATTACTATATTTCCTGAAACAGGTGAAATTGTTTTTCCTACTTTACAGCCGTTCGGCAGAAATTTAAACGATGCAATTCCCGATTCGTTGGCATATCAATTAGTTTACGATACAACAAAAACTTTTGCCCGTCAGAATAATCTAAAAGATAAATGGCTGTTGACCGGAAAATTTTCGGGTGATGTTACATCGGTTTATCAATTAGGATTTAATGTGGTCGAAAATTCCGTGAGAGTGCTGCTTGACGGAAGAGAGTTGACTAAAGGTGTGGATTATATGGTAGATTACACCATAGGTCAGCTGATTATTAGAAACGATGCGGCGCTTGTTCCCGGTGCTAACTTGAGTATTACTTATGAACAGAATGACCTTTTCCAATTGGCTTCAAAAACATTATTAGGAGCCAGGGGGATTTTTAATATTTCGGATAAAACGAAACTTGGATTTACCATATTAAATCTAAACCAGCAAACTCTAAGCGAAAAAGTAAGAATCGGTGAAGAACCTTTGAGCAATACTATTTACGGCATCGATTTTACGACCAAAACCGATATACCTCTTCTTACAAAAGCTTTGGATAAAGTTATTTCTACAAAAAAAATGTCAACTTTTTCCGTTACCGGTGAATATGCTTATATGAAACCCGACCCGAATACAAAGAAAAGCGGTATACCGGGGGATAATGGGAAAAGTATTGCTTACATAGATGATTTTGAGGGAGCTAAAAGAATAATTCCTATCGGAGTAAATTATACCGGCTGGAAAGACATCAGCGTACCGGACAGACTTCCTTCCTTAAGCGGATTGACAAAACAAGAAATTATAAATTTTAAAGGAAAAAGTTTTTGGTTTTCCGTTACTCCTTCAGACGTGAATGTCAGGGATATTTGGGGAAACAAAAAGCAAGTAGCCAGAGCCAATGAACAAGTTCCGGTGCTCGATTACGTTTTCTTACCGGATACTCCCGGTACTTATAATTACGCCCCCGATTTGGCGGACAGAAACAGAAATTGGGGCGGTATGCAAAGACTGCTATCCACTACGGCAAATAACTTAGTGGAGGAAAATATTGAATTCATTGAATTTTGGCTGAATGCTTCCGATGCACCGCCTAACGCAAAAGTTTATATAGATTTAGGAAGAATCAGCGAAGATGTTATCCCGAATAATAAATTAGATACCGAAGATAAAAACTTTAATGATGTAATTGATCCGGACGGAAAAGAAGACACGGGCCTTGACGGTATGTTAGACCCCGAAGAAAGGGCAAAATATAACAGTACCAAAAGTGATCCCAGCGGCGATAATTTTAATTTTAATCAATCTAAAACCGGAAGTATATTCGATTATTTTAATATAAACGGCACGCAGGGTAACGCTATTTTAACGGATGTCGGGCGAATTCCCGATACCGAAGACTTAAACCGAAACGGTAACTTGGACCAGGTTAACAGCTATTTCAGATACGAAGTGCCTCTTGATACAAGCAGCGCGGTAATTGCCGGAAGCGGCGCAAACAGAGGGTGGTATTTGTACAGAATACCTCTTAAAGATTCGTTATTGCAAGTAGGTAAGCCGAGTCTGTCGTCTGTTGAAACAATAAGGTTTGTTGTTACGGGGTCAAATGAACCTGTACACTTGCGTATTGCGGAATTAAATTTGGTCGGTAACCAGTGGCAAAAGTTATTGCCTCAAGACTCTGTCATGTCAGTATCCGTTATTAACATCGAAGATAACCCGAATTATTTTAGCCCTGCAAAAGGGTTAAGAGTACGAGACCAAACCAGACCGGACGAAAATATTTTGAGTAATGAACAATCTCTTGACCTTATTGTAAAAGAATTACCCGAAGGCGAAAACAGACAAGCTGTAAAATATTTAATAAGACCGTTGGATGTTTTTAACTATACTTCAATGAAGTTATTTATCCACGGTGATGAGAACACGGGACCGGGTTCAATTTCATCAGCCGATCCGACTGATTACCCGGCGGAAGTATTTTTCAGATTCGGGACCGATACTAACAACTATTATGAGTACCGTCTGCCGATAAGACCCGGTTGGAACGACGTAACAATTAAATTTGACGAACTTACGTCAATAAAAGAAGTAAGGGATTCTATCTCTCAAACTATAAGAGTACCTGTGCCGGGTAAAAGCGATAATTTTTATGTTGTTAAAGGCGTACCTACCCTTACTTCGGTAAGATTTTTAACCATTGGCGTGTTAAATAGGGGCAATCCAATGACACCCGGACCCGTTTCCGGTGAAATATGGATTGATGAATTAAGAGTAATAGGTGCAGACGACCGTCCCGGCTGGGCTTATAGTATTTCGTCTAATTTAAGAATGGCAGATTTTATGAATGTAAACTTTAACATAAGTGAAACCAGCCCGTTTTTCCACCGACTTGCCAACAGGTTCGGTTCAAGGACGAGACAAAGAAATTGGAGTATTTCTTCAAGCGTAGATTTGCTTAAGATTTTACCGTTTAAATTGCCGGGTAGTAATCTAAAAATAAATTACTCACATACCGAATCATTGGGCAAACCCGAATATGTACCCGGTACGGACGTACTTGTTAGCAGAGCGGCGGAACAATTGGCTGCAAAAGCAAACGACACTACGTTTACAAATAAAAAAACTCCCCAACAGCTAAGGACTGAAAGCGAAACTTTTTCAACATCCGATAGTTGGTCCGCTTCAAATATTAGTATCAGAATTCCGTCTTCCAAATGGTACATTAAAGATATTATTAATGCTACTACATTCGGCTTTACTTATAATAAAACATTCAGAAGAAGTCCGGTTATAAAAGAAAACCGTACATGGGTTTGGAACGCTAACATGAATTATAATTTAAGACTAAGCCCGGATTATTATTTCCAACCGGTTAAGATTCCAATTTTTGGTTCGTTTTTATCCATATTTAAAGACTATAAAGATGTGAAAGTTTATTTTGTGCCGCAGACTTTTTCTTTAAATATTACGGCACGTAGAAACCGTAACACAAGTATACAAAGACCCCAAGGTAATAACCCGGCTTTACCCATTGTTTCAAGAGATTTTGTAACAACACGCGGGTTTAATTTCAATTGGAAGATGACCGAAGGCGGAATACTGAATATCACAACAAATTATAAGGTCAATATTCAATCTTCGTTGGCTTTTCTTGAAACGGATTCTGCCGGTCACCAAAGGTCCGAAGGCGAAATTTGGAAGGATATATTTTCCGGTGCTTTTTTTGGGCAGGACTTTTTATACCAGCAAAGTATTAATATTAGAATGATCCCGCAGCTTCCTTCACTTTGGGATATCAAAAAGTTTTTAACAATTACAGCCGGTTATTCGGTTAATTACCGTTGGAGGAATGATTTTCGGCAGCCTGTTTTGGGCAGAAGTGCAGGTTATTCTAACAGAACAAATGTTTCAATTAATTTAAGATGGAAATCCCTGACTGCACCGTTATTTAAAACTGCACATCAAAAAGTAAAAAGAAAAGTTACGCGAACGCGGAAAATATCCCGCGGTAGAAATCGTGTTCTTAAACCCCTGCCGGAGGAAGCCGTAGACACGGTAAAAAATAATAATTCATTAAAAAATAATACCCTTATAGTTAGAGGCGATTCTATAAAAACAAAAGAAGCAACCGAGTCACAAGTTTCGCCTATTTCAACCGGACTTTTGTTCCTGAAATCCGTGGCAAAAGCTATCTTTTTTGATTACGAATCAATTACAATGAATTTTACGATGACAAACAGTTTGTCAAAAAACGGACTTGCAGGTTCAGGCTCCGGATTTAAAAATTTCTGGGGATTTACTTTTAAGGAAAACAACGGCCCGTCTCAGGGCTTTATGTTAGGATTGAACGATAAAGTAGGCAGGCGTGCTCCGAACAGTAATTTGCTGGATGTTTTTTCTCAAAAGAATAATATTGAATTTAGAACCTCAAGACCGTTGTGGCCCGGTGCAAAGATAGACCTGAATTGGTCGGTTGGGTGGACGGTTAATAAAACTACCACTTTACAATCGGATCAATTCGGCAATACATCTGTGTCCTTTATTAATTCAACCGGAACAATCAGCAGAACGTTTCTTTCTTTTCCGCCCGTGCTTTTCCTTAAATCATTTAATTCCGGAATAAAAAAAGTGCACGACTTGTTCAATCCGAACGATCCGAACCCGGCAAAAAATTTATCCGAAGCATTTATTGAAGGTTTTGAAAGTTTTCCGGTTGCCGCAAAACTGGGATTCTTAAATGATGTTGCAAGATTTATCCCGCGGCCTAACTGGAGAATAACATGGTCGGGTTTAGAAAAGCTTCCTCTATTTAAAAAAATAATGCAGCGTGTTACTTTAGACCATTCGTACACTTCAAGCTATACGGAAGGGTGGAAAGTTACGCCGGATGGAAATCAAGAAACACAAATTCAAAAAGTTCAATACGGTTTTACCCCTTTGCTTGGTTTGAATATGACATTTGCCAGTTTGTGGAAAGGGAACTTGATAGGCAGCATAAAATATTCAACAAGAACAATTTTTAGTCTTGGCGTATCAACAAGAAATATTATTGAAACGTTTTCAAAAGACATAGGTATAACTGCAGGTTACTCAAAGTCAGGATTTAGTTTGCCCTTGTTCGGCGTTTCGTTAAAAAACGATATTGAGTTTAGTTTTTCTTATACAAAAACCAGAAATTCAACTATTATTTATAATATGCTGGACTTTAACGAAAACGGAACTCCGCAGGACGGAACAATCCGCGTTACTATTGAACCGAGAATTAAATACACTATCAGTTCAAAAGTAACCGTGTCCATATTTTACAGGCGTTCGTCAATTGATCCCGAAGGAGCTTCGAGAATTCCTCCTTCAACAACTAACGAAGCAGGGTTGGATGTACACATCGCTATTCAGTAAAAAAAAATGAAAACATATATTAACAATACTTAAATTGCTAAGTAAAATTAAGGTGCTTGAAAAATGGTAAAAGGAAAAATTTTATGGGTTGACGATGAAATAGAACTCCTCCGTTCGCACGTTTTGTTTTTAACCGAAAAAGGTTTTGATGTAGATACGGCTACAAACGGTGAAGACGCAATTACACGCACAAAGGAAAATAAGTACGATCTGATCTTTCTGGATGAGATGATGGCCGGAATGGGCGGACTTGAAACACTTAGTATTTTAAAAGAAATCGATCCTAATCTGCCTGTTGTAATGATCACCAAAAGTGAAGAAGAATTTTTAATGAACGAAGCTATCGGCGGAAAAATAAGCGACTATTTAACAAAACCCGTTAACCCGAGCCAAGTATTTTTAGTATGTAAAAAAATACTTCAGGGAAGGAAAATATCAAGCGAATATGCGGCAAAAGATTATCTGCAGGATTTCAATTCAATTTCTCAGGCTCTGCTTTCTAATTTGGACTTTAACGAATGGATAGATATTTATTTAAAATTGGTCAATTGGGATTTAGAACTGGACGAGCATCCCGAAGTTGATTTAAGACAGACTTTAACCGAACAGAAACGCGAGGCAAACAAACAGTTTTCAAAGTTTGTTGAAAATAATTATAAAAGCTGGCTTTATACAGACGATGAATCGGAAGCCCCGAATTTATCGAACGAAATAATTTCAAAACATGTAAAATCTTATTTGAAAGAAAAAAATTCTGTTGTTTTCTTTTTCGTGTTGGATTGTTTAAGACTTGATCAATGGCTGGTGATGGAAAAACTTTTATTAAACGATTACAACATTGAAAAGGAATATTATTATTCAATACTTCCGACGGCAACACCATACGCACGAAATGCTCTATTCAGCGGCTTGTTTCCGTCGGATATAGAGAAAATGTACCCCGAGCTGTGGGTATCCGAAAAATCAGATGAAAAGAGTATGAACAAATATGAAAAAGTTCTGCTTCAAAAATATTTGGGAAGAGAAAACATAACCCTGCGTAACGACCTGCAGTATATTAAAATAATTGACCCGGAAGTCGGTCGAAATTTTGAAAGGAATATTTTATCGTATCAAAAAACACATTTTACAGCCGTTGTTGTAAATTTTTTGGATATGCTCGTGCACGGCAGATCCGATTCGGATTTGTTAAAAGAAATTGCGCCGAATGAATCCGCTTATCGTTCGTTAACAAATGCTTGGTTCAGGCATTCGTCTTTATTTTCCACTTTAAGAGAAATTACAAAAATACCGAATGCAAAAGTTATTATTACTACCGATCACGGAAGTATCCGTTCCTTAAGAGGTGCTAAAGTTTTGGGCGACAGGGAAGCGGCTGTTAATCTTAGATTTAAATACGGAAGGAATTTGAAAGTAGACAATAAGCATGCAATTTTTATTAAAGACCCTGCGGATTATAAATTACCGAGAGCAGGATTAACTATAAATTATATTATTGCTAAAGAGGATTATTACTTTGTTTATCCTACCGAGTATCACAAGTACTTGACATATTACAAAGATACTTTTCAGCACGGCGGTATTTCTATGGAAGAAATGATTTTACCCGTAATAAAGATGGAACCTAAATAAACAAAATGCTTATACCTTCCGAACACACCGTTTCAACAGAAAACGATACCGCCGAGTTAGCCCGTAATTTTGCCGATTTTATCTCTAAAGGCGATGTTGTGGTTTTAAACGGGGAACTTGGAACAGGTAAAACTTTTTTTGTAAAAAAAGTATTGGTTAATAAAAAAGTCTCCGATGTAAGCAGTCCTACTTTTGCTATTGTCAATGAATATGAAGGCGAAGGTAAATTTTATCATTTGGATTTTTACAGGGTGGAAAAAATAAACGAACTGTACGATATAGGAATAGAAGATTATTTAAATGACAAAGATGCGGTTTCTTTTATCGAATGGGGAAATTTATTTGCGGATGTACTGCCTTCAAAAAGATTTGAGATTACTTTTAAGTTAAATCCCGATTTTACACGCAAGATTGAAATTAAAAAATATGAATAAACCGAAACCGATATTGGCGTTGGAAACATCCGAAAAAATTTGCGGTGTTTGCCTGTATTATTCCGACGAAAAATATTTCGAATCGAAAATCAATTTAAAAAATTCGCATTCGGAAAAAATATTTTCTTCCATAGATTATGTTTTGAACGCCGCCGGCATAAAAATAAATGAAGTTGGCGAAATCGCATTGTCTATCGGTCCGGGTTCTTTTACGGGATTGCGTATCGGGATGTCGGCTGCTAAGGGACTTGCACTCGGCAGTAATCTGCCTATAACTCCTGTACCAACTTTTGAAGCAATTGCTCTTCAGGTTAAAGAATATTTAAAAATTCCCCGTGAAATAATAATTGCTGAAAGAGTAAACTCGGAAGAAGCATATTTCTCTAAAATATATCTTGGCAAAGACAACTTGAAATTTATTACTCCGCTGCAATTAAAAAAAATTGATAAATTGACCGAGATAATTGGAAAAGAGACAATAATTACAAATATTTCGTTGGATGAAAATAATATTAATGATAATTTAGTAATTAAATTAGGTGCGCCCGGCTCTTTTTACGTTGCAAAATGGAGCAGACTTTTCGGAGCGGAGGTTAAAACCTGCGAGTACGATTTTTTAGAACCGAATTATTTAAAGAATTTTCTGATAAAGAAATAAACTATGACTAAAAAAATACTTTTTCTTTTTTTATTTTATGTCTCGATTATTTTAAGTCAAACAAAAAGTCCTAAAATTTCTTCCGATTATTTAATTGCGGATTTCGGTAAGATAAATCAAAATGAAAAAGTGTATACTAAATTTGAAATTTACAACAAAGGAACCGATACGCTGAAAATTAAAAATGTGAACGTGTCGTCTTTGAGTGTTCGAACCAGGATAATTAAAAAGGTAATCGCCCCTTCCGATTCTACGGAACTTTATATCCAATATAATCCTGATGTGCGGGTTAGGAAACAGATGGAATTTATAACCGTGTTTTCCAATGCCGAAAACGATCCGAGGTATCAACTGACGATAAGAGCAAATGTAAAGGAAAAAAAGGTAGCGGTTGCCAAGGATGCTAAAATTCCGGAAATATATTTTCCGAAAACAACTTACGATTTTGGTACGGTGAAAAAGGGGGAAATAAAATATCATATTTTTAAATTTATAAACAAAGGCAAGACTACTTTAAAGATTAAGAACTTAAAAACTTCTTACAGAACTACTACTGCCGTAATAAGCAGTAATGAAATTCCGCCCGGGGGAGAAGGAAAAATTAAAGTGGAATTTGATTCAACAAATGAATCGGGTAAAACAAGAAGGGCTGTCAGAATTATTTCAGATGATCCGATTCACCCGAAATCATATTTAAATATTTATGCCGACGTAAAAGGGTAATAAAATGGCTTGGTTTAGAAGATCGAAACAGAACATATCGCCTGATTCACAAAAGAAAGATTTGCCGGACGGGCTATGGGAAAAATGTCCTTCCTGCGGTGAAATTATTCACACGAAACACTTGGCGGAAAATCTTCGGATTTGCTTTAAATGTAACTATCATTTCAGGATCGGAAGCAGAGATTATATAAAAATTCTTTTGGATAAAGGCACTTTCAAAGAGACGGATAAAAAAATGACGTCCTCCGATCCGCTTGAATTTACCGACAGAAAAAAATATAAAGACCGTATAAAGGAAACCATTAAAAAGTCAGGGCTGAACGATGCCGTACTTACCGGTACCGGGAAACTCGACGGAAGAAACGTTGCGTTGGGCTGTATGGATTTCAAATTTATCGGCGGAAGCATGGGCTCGGTTGTCGGTGAAAAACTTGCAAGATTAATTGACAAAGCGTATAAGAATAAAATTCCTTTGATAATATTATCCGCAAGCGGCGGCGCCAGAATGATGGAAGGCGCTTATTCGCTTATGCAGTTGGCAAAGACAAGTTCAAGACTTACAAGACTTGCAGATGCCAGAGTTCCTTATATATCTGTTTTAACCGACCCTACTACAGGCGGAACCACCGCAAGTTACGCTATGCTGGGTGATGTAAATATTGCCGAACCCGGAGCTTTAATCGGATTTGCCGGACCTCGTGTAATTAGGCAGACCATCGGCAAAGACCTGCCGAAAGGTTTCCAGAGATCCGAATTTTTAAAAGAACAGGGCTTTGTTGATATTATTGCAAACAGAAAAGATTTGAAAGCTACTATTTCCAACGTTCTAAATCTGCTTGACTGATGCAAGATAAACCGACTACAATTTCATCTGTCGATGAGATTCATTCTCTGTCAAAAAAACTGAAAAGGGAAGGGAAGCAAATCGGGTTTGTACCTACTATGGGCTACCTGCACGAGGGACATCTTTCTTTAGTGAGGGAATCCAAAAAAAATAATGACGTAACTATCGTTTCAATTTTTGTAAATCCCACTCAGTTTGCACCTTCCGAAGACCTTACTACTTATCCGCGGGACTTGGAAAGAGATAAAAGATTACTCTCGGAGCTTGAAACGGATTATCTGTTTTTCCCGGATTCGGAATATTTTTATCCCGATGATTTTCAAACTTATGTTAACGTTAATGAGATAACAAAAATACTTGAGGGAGAATGTCGTCCCACTCATTTTAGAGGAGTAACAACGGTTGTTGCAATGCTTTTTAATTGTGTTAATCCCGATAATGCATACTTCGGGCAAAAGGACGCACAGCAGGCTGCCGTAATAAAACAAATGGTTAAAGATCTGAAGTTTGATATAAAAGTCATTGTCTGTCCGATTGTCAGAGAAGAAGACGGACTTGCAATGAGTTCGCGTAATGTTTACTTAAATGAGAAAGAAAGACAGGACGCTTTGGTGCTCAGCAGATCATTAAAACTTGCGGAAGAATTAATCAATAAAGGCGAGAAGGAAGCCGGAAAGATTTTAAACGAAATGAAAAAATTGATCGGCTCCGTCGATACTTCCCGGTTGGATTATGTCAGCATAGTAAATGCCGAAAGTTTTGAAATAACTGACAAAATTGAAAATGATAAAAGTTATTATATTTTAATCGCCTGCAAAATAGGGAAGACCAGGTTGATTGATAATAGGTTGGTTAGCTTTTAATGTCAGGTTGTTAGGATATTAAATTTATTAGGGAATTTAACGGTCGTCATAATGACCGCCGATGGCAAAAATATAGATATAATTTTTATCAAATTTATATATTACTCTATCTTTCTGGGATATTCTCCTTGACCAGAGTCCTGTTAAATTATGCTTTAGACATTCAGGCTTTCCTATTCCCTTGGAAGGATCATCCCTTTGCATTTCTTTAAGAATTTTACAAAGATTTTTGTGGAGTGTTTTGTCTTTGTTTCTTAATTCTTCGTATTTATTCCAAGTATTTCCTTCAAAAACTATTGATCTCATTCAATTCTTCTTCCGTAGGCTTATAACCGTTATTCAGTTTATGAGTTTTCAAGGATTCATTAATCTGCATCATTAATGATGAATTTTGAAGAACATACAAAGTTTCGCGTTCTCTCTCCCAATCTTCTGCACTCATAACTATAAAATCCCGCCCTGCTCTACGCTTAACACGCAGTGGAATGTGATCATTAATTGCTTTGTCAACAAAAGTTTTTAAATTTGCCCGAAATTTATTTACCGATAACTGTATCATTTTTAACCTCATTGTTATTACAAATGTACATATTTACGGTACATAATGCAATCTAAAAAACATC